>JBHIBY010000043.1:0-22471 GCA_046759305.1 Anaerolineales bacterium | reverse complement strand
CAGGAAAGGCACTGTAAGAAGAAAAGGAGTAAGATAGCCGACCGATCTGCAGAAGAACGAGGCCTGAACAGATCATGAAGATAAGGTCGCGTGCGCTCTTGGCGCTTCTGTTCGTGGCCGTTGCACTCACTGTGAGCGCCACAGCTTCCGCCACGGATGGGCGATACTTCCCCGAGAGCGGTCATACCCTGGATGCTGCCTTCGAAGATTTTTTTGACAACCTCGGAGGGACATCTATTCTCGGTCACCCAATTACCGAATCCTATATCGACCCCTATTCTGGATTTCTAATTCAATACTTCGAAAACGCGAGATTGGAACTGGCTCCAAATCTCGAGGGTGAACTTGAGGCCCGGGTGACAGGCTTGGGAGTGCTGCTTGGAGGATGGGACCTGCCGCTCGAGGTCGGAAGGATTCCAATAGGTAACAATCCAGGCTGCCGTTTTTACGCTGCATCGGGTCATCAGGTCTGTCATGCATTTCTTGACTTCTATGAAGCCCATGGAGGGCCTGCAGTGTTCGGGTACCCAGTGACAGAGTTCCGTTTCGAAAACGGCCGCATGGTGCAGTATTTCCAGGATTTTCGTCTGGATTGGTATCCGGAAGCGCTGGAAGGGCAGCGGATCCGAGTCGCACCCCTCGGGCAAGAGCACTTTCATCTAATGCGCTATGAGCCCGCATTGCTTGAACCCATCGTTCCAGGCGACTTGGAGGACTACCCGGTGTTGGATATTCGCCTAAGCGCCTCCGTGTTGAAGCCGCTGGTCGGACCGGATGAGACTCAGCAGGTGTATCTCGTGGTGAGCGATCAAAACCACCAGCCGGTTCCGGGTGCCGCGGCATTGCTAACCATCTACTATCCGGACGGCATTCGCTTTCGCATGATGCCCATCACTGACACCAATGGCGTCACCCAAATCGACATCCCACTGCAGGGCACCCTCCCCGGCTCCCGAGTGGCATTGGAGTACACTGTTGCATACGGCGCACTCTCTGCGCTAACCCGCGATTCCTTCTATATCTGGTACTAAGCAGCGCAGTAGCCAACCGCATCTGGCCCATTAAGAGATGAAGTCGCAACCTGCCCTAACGCCTCGCAGACACGATCTCGACTTAGCCATCCCGCACCACGGGTAGCATCATCCGACTCAAGCCACGCACCCTGAGATCAACCGATCCCGAGAACCGCAACCGCAATTGCCGATCATAATGTATCTGCCATACATATTGAGGAAACCTCTGGTTTATGGGGCGTAATCCACGCTACTTGACCCCAAAGCGAGGCCTGTGATAGGATGTACCTACCGACCGTTCGGTAGGGATTTCCGTCTGGATGCTCCCCAATCATCCCTGTCAACGGTCCGTGCTCAAGCTCCTACAATGCAGCGAGACGAGATTATCCTGTCGGCGGCCCAGATCTTTCGTGAGAAAGGCTTTCACGCGACGTCGATGCAGGACATCGCCGACTCGGTTCAGCTGCAAAAAGCCAGCCTGTATCACCACATCGACAGCAAGCAACAAATCTTGTTGGAAGTCCTCGATCGAGCGTTAGACGTTCTCATCGAAGATATCGAGCCGATCGTCGATTCCGACATCACGCCCGAAGGCAAACTCAAATCAGCGATGACTCGCTATATTGAACGGGTCACGCGCAGCGCAGATCTAGCAGCCGTCCTGTTGCTCGAGCACCGCAGCCTCGAGCCTGCACTTCGAGCCAGTCATATTGAACGAAGGGATCGGTTCGAAGAGCTGTGGCGAACGATTGTCCGCGAGGGCGTGGAGCGGGGTGATTTCAGACCCATGGACCCATCGGTCGTTACCTTCGCATTGTTGGGCGTTCAGAATTGGCTGATCACAT
Organism: Anaerolineales bacterium; assembly: GCA_046759305.1. GTDB lineage: Bacteria > Chloroflexota > Anaerolineae > Anaerolineales > E44-bin32 > JADFRG01. The sequence continues at coordinate 20,613 of JBHIBY010000043.1, read as the reverse complement.
GGTATCGAGAAGGCGGTCGATTGAATGGGACCGAGCTGGCCGATCGATTTGCCGAGTTGTTTCTGAATGGATTGAGCGCCTCAAGAGGATCCTCAAGCGAATGACCCCCAAGACCAAGGCATTCATTTCCCGAGGTGGAGTTCGCATCTATCGCATACCCATCCACCTGTTTCCCGAGCTGTGGGGGTATGCGCACCTGCTAGTAGCCGACGGAATCGCGGCCCTGGTTGATGTAGGGTCTGGATTTGGGGAATCTAATGATCACCTGGAATTTGGGCTGGATGTAGTAAGAAACGAGTTTGGTGAGGCGATCGGATGGCGCGATCTGACTCACGTCCTCATAACCCACGGACACATCGATCATTTTGGTGGCCTGGCATATGTTCGGGAGCGAACGCAGGCTCCCATAGGAATTCACGAACTTGATCGTCGCGTACTTACCGCTTACGAGGAACGACTGGCCACTGTGGCATTAAGACTCAGCCGCTTCCTGACGGAGACAGGGGTAGGCACCGAGGAGCGCGAAGACCTCATGGACCTGTATCTCCTGAGCAAGCAGCTGTACGCCTCTCAACCTGTGGATTTCACCTTCGAATCCCAAGGAATGCAGATCGGGCCCATGGAAATCGTGCACGTGCCAGGCCATACGCCGGGTCAGGTCGTCATACTCGTCGACGACGTTCTATTATCTGCGGATCACATTCTGGAGAAGATCAGCCCGCACCTGGCTCCTGAACGGCTGACCTTGACCACCGGTCTGGATCACTATCTCGAATCACTTGAGAAATCTAGAACTCTAGTCGACCGCACCAAGCTGGTGTTAGGCGGACATGAACGCCCATTTCATGATCTGTCGACACGCATAAAAGAGACGCGGGAGCTTTATATGGACCGCCTGGTGCATGTCTTGGATCTGGCTCGTGCGCCGATGACCATCGCCGACCTCGCTCAGGGGCTATTCGGAGAAACCGCCGGCTATCATCGATTGTTGGCTTTGGAAGAAGCCGGAGCGTACGTTGAGTATCTGAGCGTCCGCGGCTACTTGGGAGTGGAGGATCTCGAGAGTCTCGAATCCGGAGCTGACGCTCCCATTCGTTACAAAAGCGTGGAGGAAGCGGGTTTCGCGTTCGAGCGCGAACAGTCAGATGCGGTGAGGGAAGCTAGGTTAGGAGAGCTCGATGTTCGGATTTGAGCCCACAGAAGAACAGAAAATGTTGGTGGACGCCGTTCGAAGGTATGCGGAAAACGATCTCCGGGTGGCCGCTCACGAAGCCGATGAAAGCGGCGAATTGCCTCCAGCCCTGATTGAAAAAGGTTGGGAATTAGGGGTACTTCAAGCCAGTGTACCGGAGCAGTACGGAGGCTTTGGAGAGCGCTCTGCCGTCACCGGAGCATTGGCTGCGGAAGAGTTGGCTTGGGGTGATCTCAGCGGGGCGTTGGCTGTGATGGCCCCTGGCGCATTCGCGCTGTCGGTCTTGCTTTCGGGGAGCAAGGATCAAAAATCTGAGTTCATCCCTCCCGTGATCGAGGCCGAATGGAGGCCATACATCACCGCTTACACAGAGCCGGATTTCGACTTCTACGCCGCTGAAATGCGGACTATCGCTACCGCGGACAATGGAGACTACCTGATCTCAGGGCGTAAAGCGCAAGTGCCATTCGCCGAAAGCGCGCTTAACCTGCTGACCTTCGCAAGCTTCGATGGGAAAGTCGAAGGATTTGCCGTGCCCGCTGAGGCGGAAGGACTTCAGGTGGGGGAACGTGAGCAACTGCTCGGCATCCAAGCCCTGCCCACTTACACAGTGATGTACGATGAGGTACGGATCCCAGCCTCGGCACGCATGGAAGGAACGGATCCTTCCCACCTGGTGGCTTCTTTCAATGTCGCGGTTGGAGCATTGGCTATTGGGCTGAGTCGCGCGGCCTATGAATATGCGTTGGATTACGCAAAGGAACGAGAGGCGTTTGGCGTACCAATCGCGCAAAAACAAGCCATCGCGTTCATGCTTGCAGAAATGGCTACAGAGATCGATGGCGCGCGGCTGATGGTTTGGGAAGCGGCCTGGGAGATCGACCAGGGCAAGGATGCCTCGAAGTCTGCCTATGTGGCTTTATCAAATGCATCGGACACGGCCATGATGGCTACGGACCGAGCAGTGCAAATTCTGGGTGGCCACGGCTATATTCGGGAACATCCCGTCGAACGCTGGATGCGCAATGCCCGTGGACTGTCGACCTTTGCCGGAATGGCGATGGTGTAAGGAGAATCCCATGATTAGTTTCGAGATTCCAGAAGTCATAGAGCGCACGGTGACCATGATCGAAGCGGTCGCCACGGAGATGATGCGACCTCAAGCTCGCTATTACGATGACCACGAGCATGAGATTCCGTGGGACTACATCAACTTCATGCACGATGCGCTTCAATCAGCCGGTGGTGGGGTGACCATGGTCCCTGATGATTCAAAGAGCGATGGCAAGCCTAGCATCGGCTACCAGGGCATGGCGCACTATGTGGAGATGCTCTCGTGGGGAGATGCAGGTCTCTATCTATGCACGCCGCGGGGAGGCCTTGGGGCAGCGGCAGTGTCAGCCGCAGGGACTCCAGAGCAGAAAGCCAAGTTCCTGAAGCGGTTTCATGGAGATAAGGCCGTTTTTTCCGCAATGGCGATCACTGAATCACACGCAGGATCGGACACTGCGGCCATCAAGACCTCTGCCGTACGTGACGGCGATGACTGGGTATTGAACGGCGAGAAGATCTTTGTCACTGGCGGACACAAATCGCTGGTGGATACACCCGGTTTCGTGATTATATGGGCAACGATCGATCCGGAGGCGGGTCGCAAGGGAATACGGTCATTTGTGGTTGAGGCCAACACTCCCGGTTGCACAGTCACCAAACTTGAGAAGAAGCTCGGCATCCGATCCAGCGACACGGCTTCGATTGTTCTGCAGGACTGCCGGATTCCTTTTGAGAATATGCTCGGCACCGTAGAGCCCAAGGTAAGGTCGTCTGAGGGGTACAAAGGAGTGCTGCGCACATTCGAGGCCACCCGGCCACTGGTTGGTGCCTCGGCTTTGGGGATTGCACGCGCAGCATTGGAGTTTCTCAAAGAGAAGTTGGAAGCAGAAGGCGTCGAGCTTCGCTACGGCCTCCCGCGCAGCCGGATGACCAATCTGGAAGCAGAGGTGATCGAGCTCGAGGCGATGCTGCGATCGGCATGGCTGCTGACACTGCGCGCGGTCTGGATGGCTGACAACAAGATCCCCATCAACGCTGAGGCCTCGATGTCAAAAATCAAAGCCGGAGACGCAGTTGTGAAGATCACGCAGAAAGCAGTCGAGCTGCTGGGACCGATGGGATACTCTCGCGAACATCTCCTGGAGAAATGGTTACGCGATGCCAAGATCAACGACCTTTACGAAGGAACGGGTCAGATCAATCGTCTCATCGTTGCCCGCCGCATTCTAGGCTACGGCCGCCACGAGTTGAGCTAGATCGAAAGGCAGGAAGTCATGACCTATGAGATCGAACATGCCGCGGTGATTGGCGCCGGCACCATGGGTGCAGCCATCGCTGCGCATCTGGCCAACGCAGGAGTGAGCTCACTGCTCCTGGATGTGGTGCCAGGTGAACTCGCACCCGATGAAGCGGCCCGTGGCCTCACACTGGAAGACGAAGCCGTGAGGAATCGTATCGTGCGAGAGGGTTGGGAGCGCTGCCTGACGGCTCGGCCCGCTAATCTATTCTCCGATCGGCGCGCGGAAATGGTCACTCTAGGAAATATCGAAGATGACATGGAGCGCATCGGCCAGGCCGATTGGATTATCGAAGCGGTAGTTGAAAGGCTGGACATCAAGCACGATATCATGTCTCGCATTGAGTCCGAACGACGGCCGGACAGCATCGTCTCCACGAACACTTCCGGCTTGCCGATCCATGAGATCCTGGAAGGCCGCGAAGCGGAATTCAAAGCGCATTTTCTCGGTACCCACTTCTTCAATCCACCTCGTTATTTGAAGCTCCTGGAAGTCATTCCCGGCGAGGAGACCGATCCCGAACTGCTCCAGTTCATGGTGGACTTCGCAACCGAGCGTTTGGGGAAGGGCGTGATCGTCTGCAAGGACACGCCGAACTTCATTGGCAACCGCTACTTCAGCATCGTCAATTCCTTCACACTGGATTATGCGCTGGAGAATAGTTACAACGTGGAAGAAGTTGATCGGCTTACGGGACCGTTGATTGGATATCCAAAAACCGCCACGTATCGGCTGCTGGACTTGGTGGGTATTGATGTCATGGGCCACGTGGGAAGCAACCTGTATCCCGCGCTAGAAGGTGACGAATTTCGTGAGGTGCTTCAGAGTTCAGGCATTCAATCGATGGTAGAGGGAATTGTCGAACGTGGATGGCTGGGTAGAAAGACTGGTCAGGGTTTCTACAAGCGGAGTGAAGACGGGGATTTCTGGTGGCTGGATACCGTGAGCATGGAGTATCACGCTCCAACGAAGCCGAAGTTTGAATCCGTTGGAAAGCACAAGGACCAGGAGAACCTGGGAGATCGACTCCGGCTGATCGTGGCTGAAGAGGATCGCGCAGCTCAATTCCTATGGGCGACGACCTCATTTGGTTTCCGCTACGCAGCGAGCCTGATTCCCTCCGTGTCCGATGATGTGATCTCGATCGACAACGCTATGAAATGGGGCTTCATGCATGAAGCTGGACCTTTCGAGCGATGGGACTCGCTCGGTGTAAGGGAAACCGTAGAACGAATGGAGAGCGAGGGCGAGTCGGTTCAAGGCTGGGTCAAGGACATGCTAGAGGTCGGTATTGAGAGCTTCTATCAAAGAGAAGAGGGTCGCGTGATCGGACAGTACGATCCCGCCAGCCGCGCCTACGTATCCATTCCTCCCGATCCCCGAGTGATTTCGATCCCAGACCTCAAGGCTCTGGGTAAGGAGCTGCATGCAAACGATAGCGCCAGTTTGCTTGACATGGGCGATGGGGTACTGTTGTTCGAGTTTCATACTCCGGCTGCGAATGCACTGGACGATGACATTTTGCGTATGGCCGGAACCGCGCAGGAAGAACTTGAGAAGGCCGAGTGGAAAGCCATGGTTGTTGGCAATCAGGGGAAGCACTTCTGTGCAGGCGCCAACATCTTTTCAATGGCAGTGTCTGCCCAACAAGGTGAATTGGATCTGATCGATGAGGCGGGGCGGGCGCTTCAATCGTTGCTCCAGAACATGCGGGCCAGCCGTAAGCCGATCGTTATGGCTCCCTTTGGGATGGCGCTGGGAGGCGGCGCGGAAGTCGTCATGGGGGGCTCGCGCGTCGTTGCCTCCGCAGAAAGTTATATCGGTCTGGTTGAGGTTGGTGTCGGGCTGATTCCAGCCGGCACAGGCACAAAGGAATTGATGCGGCGCAGATTGAACCCGGTGATGCGGACCAAGAATGCAGATGCGCTTCCACATCTGCAAGCGATCTTTGAGCAGATCGCACTCGCAAAGGTCTCAGAGAGCGCCGAGCAGGCGAGGGACATGGGGTTCCTGACTGAGGGCGACCGAATTGTGATGAACCCGGATCACCTGCTGGCGGAAGCCAAGCGCATCGCGCTGCAGATGGTGGAGGCCGGCTACCGACCGGCTGAGGATGGGGAGGTTTGGGCTGCGGGCCGTGACGCGTTCGCGACTCTCAAGATGTTGGTTTGGAGCATGGTCGACTCCGGCTATGCTAGTGAGCATGATGCCGTGGTGTCAAACCATCTGGCCCATGTGCTCACCGGCGGTGACATCAGTGGTCCGGGGTGGGTGCCAGATGAATACATCCTCGATCTGGAGCGGGAGGCATTCCTCGCGCTCGCGGCCGAGGAAAAGACCCAGGAGCGAATGTGGTACATGCTGCAGAATAGGAAGCCATTGAGAAATTGAGGTCGCAGCCCACAACTCTCGCGAACGATTGCGCATAGCCAAACTTTTATCAATTATCAGATTGTATGGATCAACAACTCATAACGAAAGACGGGTAGGAGATATTTAGAAGGCTGGGCTGAGCAAATGAAGGAGCTTGTGACATGAGCCGAGAAGCAGTGATCGTAGCCGCAGCACGGACAGCGGTGGGGCGTGCGAAGAAGGGGACGACCCGCAATGTACGACCCGAAGACATGGCCGTAGCCGTCATCCAGGAATTGTTGGGTCGCACAGATGGGAAGCTCGACCCAGGGCTGATTGATGACGTTATCCTGGGATGCGCTCTCCCCGAGGGCGCCCAAGGTCTGAATGTGGCCAGGCCGATCGGCCTTCGAGCGGGCCTCCCGGTCGATGTTCCGGCTCAAACCATCAACCGCTTCTGTTCCAGCGGGCTGCAATCGATAGCCATTGGAGCAGAGCGCATTATCGCCAATGGTGCGGATGTCGTGATCGCCGGCGGAGTGGAATCGATGAGCGCGGTACCCATGACTGGGCATCACATAAGCCTGGACCCGTGGATCGTGGAAAACAATCCCGAGGTCTATATGAGCATGGGGTTGACCGCGGAGCGAGTGGCAAATGAATTCAGTATCTCTCGAGAAGACCAGGATGAATTTGCCTACCACAGCCACCGCAAGGCGGCCGCCGCGCAGGATGAAGGCAGATTCGATGATGAGATCGTTCCTTACGAATTTGAAGAAGTGTGGGTTGACGAGGACGGTCAGCAGATGCGCGAGTTGCGCGTGTTCAACCACGATGAACATCTACGGCGCGGGACCACGATCGAGGGTTTGGCTGGCCTTCGGCCCGTATTCAAGAAGAACGGAACGGTCACCGCGGGGAATGCCTCCCCTCTCAGCGATGGGGCTGCGGCGGTAATCGTGATGGAAGCAAGCATGGTGGCTGAGCTCGGCATCGAACCCTTGGCCAGGTTTGTGGGCTTTAATGCGGCCGGCGTACGCCCGGAGATCATGGGCGTAGGACCGGTGAAGGCCGTTCCGAGGGTACTGGGGCGCACCGGAATGCAGTTGAGCGACATAGACTTGATCGAGTTAAATGAGGCCTTTGCTTCGCAGAGCGTGGCTGTGATGCGTGAGCTGGAATTCGATCCTGAACTGCTCAACGTCAATGGCGGTGCGATTGCCCTTGGGCATCCGTTGGGCTGCACCGGAGCCAAGTTGACCACGCAGCTGCTATATGAGATGAAGCGCCGTGACTCGAAGTTCGGCATGGTGACAATGTGCATCGGCGGGGGAATGGGCGCGGCCGGAATCTTTGAGAACCTAAACTAGTTCACGAGGAGAAGCTATGACAGAAGAGCTTACGATCGAAAAACTGATGGAGCTAATGCCCAAGGCCTTCCAACCTGAAAAAGCCGGCGATCTGGAGGCTGACATCCTGTTTAATCTTCAGGGCGATGGTGGCGGCGATTGGATACTGCATGTCCACGGCGGAGAGGCATCCGTGGAGCAGGGGACAACTGAAGGCGCCAGGTTGACCCTCATCGCCGAGGCCGACGACTTCTTGAAGCTTATCACCGGCGAACTCAACGCGATGACTGCTTTCGCGCAGGGCAAGGTGAAGCTCAAGGGGGATCTCAGCCTGGCCATGAAACTGATGGATTTCTTCAAGCTCCCCTCATAGATTCTCGCGCAGGATCAGCCGGAGACGGTGCGGAACCAAAGGATCAGGATCCAGCTCCAGAGTGCGCAGCACCTCATCCGGCCGCCCGGTGGCCCCGCTCCGAGCCGCCAGAAGCATCCTCAATTCCAGCGTGTCTCCGAGGCCCAATTCTTCAATGAGCGGCCGCAGGTCATACTCCTTTCCCCTTCGCACTCGCGGCACGATATCGGCTTCAAGTATCGCCTGTATCTTGGCCGGCAGTGTCTCCTTTTCCTGATTCTCAACTGGGACTATGTACTCCGACGATGTGATCAGCTTTTGGAGTTTTGGCGACCCGCGTTCTACAGCCGTGACTTCTGAGATGATCAGACCGGGCGGGGCGGTCTGGCTGAGGCTCTCAATCAGCTCGGCGTCCTCAATTGCTGCTTTGAGCTCAATATCCACCAGATCTGCCTCACTGGTGCACCCCAGCGGTAGTGCAGCACCGATGTTGATCTTGGGGCGGGGGTTATAGCCTTCCGAATACGCCAGCGATAGATCAGCACGGCGAATTGTCCGCTCCCACGCTCTGTGAAGATCTAGATGACTGGTGAATCGGAGTTCCTGGCCCTTACCAAAAGTGATGCGATAGCGGGAATTGGTCACAATTAGAGGGTTGGGGGACACTGGAGTGCTTGTAGAACCCGGCCCAGGTGCTGTGGCGTTGGCGGAGCCCTTCCTGTAGCGAAAAACTCAGGCTGGAACAAGAGGAATGGTTAAGCTCGATCCCTTCCGGCTGGGCGACCTGACTTCCGGGCATTCCCAAACTGCCCCCGGATTCTGGCGCCGGAGTTCGGCGAATTGCGGCAATATCCCGCACGCGAAGCATCTTTCTCTGCAGTCCACGCGAGTTCGGCCTTCCAGACTCCAGAGGTAATCCTCGGTAAGGAAGCGCTTATGGACCGCGGCGTCGATGTGGTCCCAGGGCAGGGTTTCGTCGATCGGTCGCTCGCGATGAGTATAGAAGGAAGGCTCAAGACCGACGTAATCGAAGGCTTCCATCCACGCTTGATAGTTGAAATGCTCGCTCCAGCCGTCGAATTTGGCTCCACGCTGCCATGCGTGATAAATCACCTGGCCCAATCGACGGTCTCCTCGCGATAACCAGGCCTCAACCATCGTCTCCAGGGGGTCGTTCCAGTTGAGCTTTAGCCCCGGCCCACGCAGCTCGCGCTGCAGCAGCCGCTGCTTAATTTCGATCTGTTCCAATGTGTCGCAGGGGACCCACTGGAAAGGCGTGTGGGGTTTGGGGACGAAGGTGCTTACACCAGCATTGACTCGAGCCCGCGTGCCCATAACACGACGTCCGAGCTGCACCACCTGCTTGCATAGATCGGCGATGGCTTGAACGTCCTCAATCGTCTCAGATGGGTGGCCAATCATGAAATATAGCTTGATCGTGTGCCAGCCATGTTCGTAGATCGCTTCCGCCGTTTCCAGCAGCTGCGCGGTTGACACCGGCTTGTTGATAATCTCACGCATGCGTTCGGTAGCGGCTTCCGGGGCGAGTGTGAACCCTCCGCGCTGGGAGCGGCCCTTCAGTAGATCCATCAATTCCACCGAGAAAGATTCGATCCTCAGCGATGGCAATCCGATATTGAGCCGTCTTTCGTGGAACCGTTCGCCGACCGCACTGACCAGAGCAAGTATCTCGTCGTAGTCGGACGATGACAGTGAGAGCAGTCCCACCTCTTCGAAGCCAGTGGCTGCAAGTGCGGCCTCGATCGCCTCAACGATCTCCTCAACCGGTCGTTCTCGAACTGGGCGCGTGATCATTCCGGCCTGGCAGAAGCGGCACCCTCGTGTGCAACCGCGCATGATCTCAATCGGAATTCGATTGTGAGCAATGTCGATCGTAGGAACGATGAATTTGGTGACCGGAGCGGGCAGCCTCGACACAATGCGCTTTACGATCCTAGGTTCGGTGTTGAGCGCCTCAACATGATCCAAGGTGCCATCTTCCAGATAGTGTGGTTTGAAAAGCGCCGGCACATACACTCCCCAAATCGCAGCCAACTTGCGGTGAAGCTCTGAACGGCTTCCACTTCCCGCTTTCCAAGCACGAACCACTTCCACGATTTCCAGAATCACATCCTCGCCCTCGCCGATGACAAACGCGTCGATGAAATCCGCCATCGGTTCGGGATTGTAGGTGCTGTGCCCGCCGGCGATCACTACTGCATCCTCTGTACCTCGATCTGAAACCAGAAGCGGGATACCGCTTAAATCCAGCATGTTCAAGGTGTTTGTGAAGAGGCTTTCATAGGGAAGTGAGATGCCAAGAATGTCAAACTCCGCTACAGGATGCTTGGTCTCGAGCGAGTAAAGCGGGACTCGGTCGGAGCGCATCATCCGTTCCATATCGGTCCACGGACTGTAGACACGCTCGGCTAGTACATCCGGCTGACGGTTGAGGATGTCATAGAGGATGGCTAAGCCCAGGTTTGACATTCCCAACTCATAAATCTCGGGGAAAGCCAGCGCTACCCTGAGAGGCACCTCGGCCCAATTCTTGACGATTTGGTTGAGTTCTCCACCCGCATAGCGCCCGGGCTTTTGAACCGCTAACAGGTTTCGGTCGAGCCAGCGCTCGATGCTCGAAGGGCGGATATCTTCTTCAATCTTATTTTGCATAAGCAGGTTTGCATTATTATAGCAACCCCATTTGTTGACGTAAAAACCCGGAACCTAGTGCTTCCGGGTTTTTACGTCCGGTCCTGCGTTCCGGGCAGACGGTCGTGGAGGGATTTTGGGCTGCTAGGAAGAGCGTATGTTACAATCCCGCCCGCTCACCCATGCCCCGCTCATGCGGAGCACGAGCATCGGAGCGTGGGTGAAGGAGCGCAGGGGAGTCTCCGGGAAATCCGAAGCCTGCTTGGCTCTTGCTCTCCACCTAGGCATACGCCCCCATCGTCTAGTGGACTAGGACGCGGCCCTCTCAAGGCCGAAACCGGGGTTCGAACCCCCGTGGGGGCACACCGTTCACCCCCTTGATTTCCGCACAACAACCAGCCTTCCGTATCCACATACATATATGTTCCCGCTGGCTAATTAGCGTCTGGTAGCTAAGATTGATTGCAGTCTTAAGACGAATGTAGTAATACTTTCCTGGTTGTAAGAAGGGACGCATTTATGCCTACAATGGACCCAATCACTTTGGCCAACGAACTTCATGATGGCGTTATCCAGGAATTGTCTGCGCTTCTGCTTCAGCTTGAAACCTATGAACGAAGATTGGAGCAGGATGCGGAGGCCGCAGAAGAAGATCTGCAGCGCATTAAGGATCAGACGCGCGCATCGCTGAATGAGCTGCGAAGATTAGTGACGCGACTGCGTGAGATGGAGGAAGTAAACCCGCTTTGAGTGGACCCAACGGACAACCCATCCGAATCCTGATCGCGGAAGACCATGCTGTCGTCAGGCAGTCGGTCAAGGTCATGCTGGAAATGGAGCCAGAGTTCATCGTAGTCGGCGAGGCCGAGGACGGGGAGCAGGCTCTGGAATTAGCGGAGCAGGTCGATCCCGACCTGGTACTGATGGATATCCGGATGGAGGGAATGGATGGGGTCGAGGCGACGCGCAAACTTCGTGAGCGATCGCCAAGCATCGGTGTGCTAATCCTTACCGGATTCGGAGACGATGCTGTTCTGCTTCAGGCGGTCGAGGCTGGAGCTCAGGGCTTCCTTTTAAAGGACGCCAGTTCTGAGGAATTGAAGAAGGCTATTCTGCGCGTGGTGTCGGGCGAGTCGCATATGACACCTACCTTGCTGCGCAAATTGCTCGATGAGCTGGCCACGAGAGAGAATATTCCACATCCGGCACACTCTGACCTGACACCTCGCGAGCATGAGGTCCTGGAAGCGCTCGCTCGTGGACTTTCGAATGAAGAGATCGCCGGAGAACTCGTAATCTCGGAGAAGACCGTTAAGACACACTTGGGCAGCATCTTCGGGAAGTTGCATGTGGACGGCCGCGCGCAGGCGATGCTCTACGCGATCCGCGAGGGCTTGGTGGAGGTTTAGAGGACCTAGGACCTAAGACTGAGATCCGCCTAGAACGTACGACCTTAGACCGAACTCAGGTTCGGTCTTTTGATTCGGTCAATACAGTCCCTGATGTGGATGTTATAAACGCTGGTTTTTGAAATAATTCGCTCAACACCAGAGTGGAAATGCCAGTCCGGAGGCTAGGGGGCCCGCAGACTGGCTTTTTTTGTTGGTGCGAAGCACTGAGGAGATGGGCGAGATCGGAGAAGAGATGGATCCAGTGGATGTCAAAGAACGCGAGCTATCCGATGACTCGTCAGACTGGCGAAAGTTCTACCAGGATCTCGATCTGCATATCATCGGAACGCTGTCGAAAGGCCGAAATGCTCGTCTTTCGCTTGCCGTAGTCTCCGCAAACGGCGACCACCTGTATGCGTTCGTACGTGAGGACGCACTCGGCAAATTAGAAGATTGCACCCGCGTAGACGACGCTTGAAGCAATTCACCTTCGTGAATGCGCTTTGGGGTCGAGCGCTAATACGCCTTGTTACGGCGCCAAGAACTGTAAGTTGGTTGAAAAACCAATTAGAGGCTGGCTGTTACATAATGCCACTAAAGGACACGTTGTGTGCACCTTGATAGGAGGAACGGGGAAGAGGGGAATGGCGATTTCATTCCTGCCGGTATACGCCTTGGAGCCGGCGCTCTTTGCTCTGTCACAAATGACACAACCCAGGGCGAGAAACCTATGAGCAAGAAGCTCCGCTTACTGATCGTCGACGATAGCCGGGCCTCCCGTGAGGAGCTGGGCGCTTTGCTGTCGGAAGAGTCCTACATCCAAGAGATCCGCATGGCAAAGCATGGGTTAGAAGCGCTGAGCCTGGCTGAGAAGCACGAGCCAGATGTAGTGCTGCTGGATCAAAACATGCCCGGGTTAACCGGCGCGGAAGTCGCTCGACGCCTGAAAGCGGCAAATTCGAAAACGGTCATATTCTTCGTATCAGCTGACCCTGAAGCGAAAGAGCTGGCATTGGCCGCCGGCGCAGATGCCTTCTTTGTGAAAGGCGTGGACACGGCCGGCTTGGTGGAAGCACTGCAAATGGCTCACTCTCCAGTCCGCAGAGTGAAGCGATCGCTCAAGCTGTCGCGCAAGAAGAAGGAACCTTCGAAGACCGTTCCATGGCTAACCAATGCTCTGAAACTTAGCGCCCTACTGCTCATCGGCGGGGTCGTGCTAACTAGGGGTTATCTCCTGGTCCATCTCTCGCTCATCTGCGGACTGTTCTTCTTTGTCTACGCCATGAAGTATTACGCCTCCATGGTGATGATCCTGGCTGCTACCGGAGGAAACGGTACCAATGGAAATGGATACAGGAACGGTTACGGGAATGGGAATGGCAATGGGGCCGGGAGCAAGATCGCCAGGCGTCTCAATGGCCTGCGCAATGGCAACGGGGGCAATGGCAAGAAGAAGAAGAACAACGGGCTGAAGAATGGCAATGGGCACAACGGTTTGCGCAATGGCAACGGCAACGGGTACAACGGAAATGGGAACGGCAACGGAGCCAAAGAGCGGCTCAAGAAACAGCCTTTCGTGTCCATCCAGCTTCCGATGTTCAACGAACACTCCGTCGTGGATCGACTCCTTCAGGCAGCTACGTCGCTCGACTACGACAACTATGAAATATTGGTGGCTGACGACTCAAGCGACACCACCGTCAACCGCCTGGAAAAATGGGCCAAGCACCCCAAGGTCAAGGTCTCTCATCGCATCAACCGCAGCGGCTTCAAGGGCGCCGCGCTCCATTACGGCTTGGACATTATCGACCCTCGGGCCGAATTTATCTGTATTTTTGACGCGGACTTCGTGCCACCCCCACAGATCGTCTGGCAGTTCCTCGACTACTTCTACGGCTACAAGGAGAAGAACGGCAACCGGAATGGAAACCACGGAAACGGCAATGGGAATGGAAACGGGAACGGTAACGGCCCCGAGCTCATTGATGAGAACATCGGAGTGGTACAGGGCTATCAGTGGCACATGCTCAACGCAGATGAAAACTGGATCACCAAAGGGGTTCGAGCGGAATACAGTGGTTCCTATGTGATTGAACGCTCCGGGCAAGAGCTGGTGGGCGGCATGAAGATGATCTCCGGCAGCGTCTACATGATCCGGGCCGACGTCCTGCGCGAGGTCGGGTGGGGCACCAGCATCACCGAAGACTGGGAGCTCACCCTCAAACTTTACATCCACGGCTACAAGGTACTCTACACGCCCTTCATTCAGGCTCCTTCCGAATGCGTATCTACTTTCGGCCGTCTGGTCAAGCAACGTATGCGCTGGGCGGAGGGGCACACCCACAACGTACGCAAATACTTCACACAGGTCATGCACTCCCCCAAGATCACCCGCCGTGAAAAGCTGGAATTCATCTACTACGTCCCCTACTACCTGCAATCCATATTCTTCGTCATCGGTACCATGGCCTGGTTTGTATCAGAGACCATCCTTCACTACCAGATCCCCTACTGGACCTCGTTGTTCGGCTGGTCGCTCGTCTTCGCAAACATGGGTGCTTTGACTCTGATGAATCTGAGTGGGCTGTTCATGGAGCGTGGCGTCAAGAAAGAGTGGGCCGGCGTTCTCTCAGCGGTGGCCTACGGAACGCTCCTGGTCCCCTTCCAGGGGTATGCGGCACTCAAAGGCCTGCTCGAGGTCGAAGAAGGCGGTTGGTTCCGAACCCCCAAGACGGGAACCGTCACCAAATTCGTGGACAAACTGCGGTTGGGCGGCAAGATGGGTTGGCTTCAGCCAAAGAAGCGCAAGCGCCGTTCACGACTGGCCGCCAGCAGGATCGCTCAGGCGACCGGGGTCGCCCTTCTCTTTAGCGATCCAGGGAAGTTCATCAACGGCTTGATCGGCCTCATGCTCGTGGGGATCCTGGCGCTTAGTTCCCTGTCTCCGTTCGTTGGTGTGGCCGAGGCCGCACCCGATATTTTCTATCTCCACAACAACAACACCTCCGGCATCACGCCGGCAGGCAAATATATGAATACCACCGTTGGCAGCGCTGGCTCGACCATGGATTTCAATACGGCCGCACAAAACGCCTACTGGTATGCCGATGCCACCTGGCCGACCGGTAATGATGATGCCACCATCGCCGCCGGCGCTTATGACCTCAACATGTACTTCAACGCACTGCCGGGGAAGGGTTCAGGTGATTACCCAGTGGTGGCGGCCACCAACACTTCCGCCACGACCTCGGCCTCAACGAGCCACACGCTGAGCCTGCCGGGGTCGATCTCATCCGGCGATCTGCTCATCGCGTTGCTCTCAGGCGCAACTTCAGGCGGAGGCTCGACCGTTGACGTCAGCTGGCCCTCTGGCTGGACGGAATTCTTCGAGGACGATGCCCCTGGCAACAGGCACTTGGCCCTCGCCGGTGCTTACCGGCAGGCCGACGGAACCGAAGGCGGCAGCATCACGGTCACAACCAGTGTCTCTGTGCGTGCGGCACACAACGCCTATCGCATAACCGGAGCCGAAGATCCTGCCACGCAGCCGCCCGAAGCAAATACGGTCAATTACACTTCGAACGGCACGAGCATTGACCCACCCTCGCTTTCGCCTACAGGAGGCTCAAAGGACTACCTCTGGCTGGCAGCTGCGGCCTGGCGTCGAACCGGTCGCACACTCACCGGCACACCAACCAACTACACAAATACGATACAGGCAACTTCGGGAGGTGGACGAAATGGGACTCGACTAGCCTCGGTGCGCCGTCAGCTGCTCGCATCTTCGGAAGATCCCAGTGCATTCACCATCAGCAGCAATTCCAACCGCCGTATCGGAGCGACCATCGCAGTCCATCCGTCGGCCTCGGTAGATATTCAAGTCACCGTGTCGCACACCGCCTCGGACGGGAGCGGCGCGACCACGATCGTCAGCTCCTCGACCACCACCATCGACGCTACGACCGTAGATCCCTACACCCTCAATATCGGTTCGGGTGCAGCGCAGACCTTTACCTCCGCCGATCCCCGCCGACTTCGAGTTCAAGTGAATGTGGTGTCCGTGAGCGACGGCGGGAACTTCATCCTCGACTATGACGGCAGCTGCGGTTCCAGCCTGTGTAGCAACTTAAGCACGCCGGTTGTAGTTGTGCCTGAGCTCGGAGTATTGCTGCTTCCCGTTGCGGTTCTGATGCCGCCGCTGATGCTGTGGGGGCTGAAGAAACGTCGGCTCGCGAAACAGAAGGTTGGCTCGCGTGACTGAGCGAATCGATCGAAAGCCTCTGATCAACCTCCAGAACATGCCGGTTCCGCCGGGTCAGTTCACCTACCAGATGATCCTGATGCTGGCGGCCGGGATACTTCTGGTGCTGCCCTTCATCACCACCTTCAACGAGTTCCTGACCAAGGCCGTAATCGAACTGCGACTGGACGGGATCCTGACGGATTGGATTGTGCCGACGGAAGTGCGCTTCATCGCGCTTATTCTCCAGCCCTTCGGGATCCAAGCCGAAGTCTCAGACGCAGCCCTATACCTATCTCGCCCAGGGTCGGGCCTACCAATCCCAGTCTACATAAGCTGGAACTGCGTGGGCTGGCAGTCCTTCATCCTCTTCGGGATCACGTTGATGACCGGTCTCCAAGGTCGCATCCCCCGAAAGCGAAAGATTCAAGTTATCGCCCTGGGCCTACTGGGAACTTTCTGGATGAACTTGCTGCGTATGTCATCCGTGGCAATGGTCGCATATTTCTTCGGGCAACTGCCAGCGGTGATTTTCCACGACTACGGCGGCACGTTCATTATCTTAGTTTGGCTGGTCGTCTTTTGGTACGCGCTTTTCAATTACTTCCTCGCCGATTACCTGGCCGAGGACGAGGAGCCGCTGCATGTCTAAGCTGTTCGGTGATACCGGCCCGCTGCCGATTGGCCGAGTAGGTCCAACCGGAGTTGGACCCGATCCTGAGGCGATTGGTCACGAGCCGACCCTGCTGCCCGAAGCGCCTCCTCCCGACGTACCTGCGGCTGCTGGACCCGATCCTGAGGCGATTGGTCACGAGCCAACACCTCCGCCTGAGGCGCCTCCTCGCGACATACCTGAGCAGCATGTCGAAGCCGGCATTGGGCCGGATTCGTCGTTAACGACCAAGCCGCCTCCAGACGACAATCGCCCGATTGCCGGCTCTGCAGACATCACTCGGGTGATCTGCGTGATCAACCGCAAAGGCGGCGTTGGCAAGACAACCACGACCTTCAACCTGGCCGGCGGGCTGGCGCAGCTGGGCAAGCAGGTATTGGTAATCGACATGGACCCGATGGGCAGCCTTTGCCGCTCTATCGGCGTGTTCCCTGCGGAGCAGGCCCTCTCAGACCTTCTCATCGGCGCCAACGGCAACCTCGGAGCACTGGTTCGATCGACGCACATTCCTAATCTCTTTGTGGTCCCGGGAGATCCCAACTTGCGGACGTTTGAAATGCGACACGGGAGCTCCACCGTCTATCGTGAATCACTTCGTGGTCAGCTCAACGAAATTGTCAAGTGGAAGCCGTTTCACTATGTGCTTATCGATTGCCCGCCCAGTTTGGGCTTGATTTCGGGCAACGCGCTTGCGGCCGCACACCAGGCGATCGTACCGGTCGACGGATCGACCTATGGGATGGGCGCCTTGATGGATACGCTCGAGATTATTCGACTGGTCCAGAAGAACGTAAATCAAGGCTTAGGAAAGGCAAGCCTATTGATCAACAACGTGAACCTGGGCACAGTCTACGACCGCACTGTCGTGGACGTCTTCAGGCGGCGAATGAAGGGAGCCATGTTCCAAACAGTGATCCCGACTTCGCCAGAGGCGGATGAAGCCTCTCAGCTTGGGGAACCCGTTACGCAACATTCCCCAACCTCGTGGATGGCGAAGGCATACCGCCAATTAGTGGCAGAGGTCATAGCGAGCTAGCAGAAGCATGTCAATTATCGCAACGGAGCGAGCTCAACTTGAAAAGCGGCTGAGACTGTCGCTCGTGAATGCCTTTCATGCCGAACCTCTTTTGGTGACTGAAGAGATGCTTCTCCACGGCCCTCGGAGAGCGGTCGCAGGCGACGAATTTCAAGCTAAGGCGCTAGCCTTGTTGCGAGCGGAGCCGACCATTGCAGAAGCAGAATTCGCAGCGCTTCGTCCCCTTGGACCCGAGGTCTGGGACGAAATCAGTACGCTCGTCGAGTCGCACTTCGATTCTGAGCCCGCCATTCCGGATCGCGATCTGGCGGTGTACTCGCCAAGTGACGAGATAGCTGAAGAGTTCATGGAGCAGCCATCCATCGATCAGATTGATGAGATTGCTCGCTTGGCACTCGCGACCGGCGCTCACGAGATTGAAGCGCTCGAAGAGGTTAGCGAAGAGCCGCTCCCTGAGCACGAATCTGAGACCAAGAAGGATTTAGCTCTCGCCGAAGCTTTAACAACAGCGGTACATGAACCCGCTTCCCGAACTGTCGGTGAGGAAGCCCCCGATGTCATTCTGCCGCCAGCCGACGTCGAAGCGATCGAGTGGGACTTGGCCGCAGCGATGGACCCGAGTCGGTTAACACCGCTGCCGCTTGTGGCCGCCGCGCTTGAGGCAGTGGGTCTCGATGAAGAAAAGTTCGGCTTCCTGCTTCGATACGGTGCTTTCGCTCCCACAGGGAGAACATCGGAGTTCCAGATCACTGGATTAGGTATGGCTGAATTTTCAAATCGTGCCGCCGAATGGTTCGAAGCGATGGGAGCGTCGAAGTTCCCCGTTCAGGTTATCGACGATGGATCTGGAAATCTAACCGTTTATTTGCTGGATGCAATGCCTACTTAGCAAAAGCTGATTCATATCATGGCGTATTTGAGTAACGATACTAGAACTACTCTGCTCAACCTTGAGCAGCAGACTCACTTGGCGAGGATCCTCCCTCGACCAGAGTTTGCTCTACCTTCAGTTCTACGGCCGCTAGCCGGAGGCCTTTGGCAAATCCCTCATTTCGAGCGCTTTGGGGAGAGGCCAGGGACCGGCTAGCGCTATGAATCCCACCCCGGCCAATCACCTGTGCTTCCTGCGATCGCGGATAACAACCTCGTGAGCGGCTTCTTTGCTATAGGCGCGCTCTTCTTCGGCGGCATCTTCTTTCTGTATGCCCTCAAGTATTACCTCAGCATTGCGTTGATCCTTATTGCTAACGGATCCAATGGCAACGGTAACGGAAACGGCAATGGAAACGGCAATGGTCACAAGAATGGGTTGCGTAATGGTAAGCGGAACGGCAACGGCAATCACGGATTGAGGAGCATCCCTCGTAATGGAGACGACAGCGAGCAGTTCCACTACAAACCTTTTATCTCCGTTCACCTGCCTTTGTACAACGAGAAGTCAGTCGTCGACCGCCTTCTCAAGTCTGTCACGTCCTTCGACTACGAAAACTTTGAAGTCATCGTCGCGGATGACTCTAACGATGAAACCTCAACCATCCTGGATCAGCGCTGGGCCAACCACCCCCAGGTAAAGATCTCACGCCGTCACGATCGGAGTGGCTTCAAGGGCGGTGCGCTTCAGAAGGCGCTGGAAATTACAGACCCTCGAGCGGAGTTCATTGCCGTCTTTGATGCGGATTTCATCCCTCCGCCGGACATACTTCAGCAGTTCCTCACCTATTTCTACGGAATCAACGGCAACGGAAACGGAGAACACGAGCGTCCCAAGTTGGTGGACGATCGGTTGGCGGTTGTTCAGGGTTACCAGTGGCACGTCCTGAACGCTTCTGAAAACTGGATCACTCGCGGCGTCCGCACCGAGTTTGCAGGCTCTTATGTTGTTGAGCGCTCCAGCCAGGAACTGCTTGGATCCATGAAGATGATCTCTGGATCGGTCTTCATGATCCGATCTGATGTACTTCGGCAGCATGGATGGGGCACCTCCATCACGGAGGATTGGGAGCTGACCATCCGCATTTATCTGAGCGGCTACAAGGTTCTTTACACACCCTTTATTCAAGCCCCCTCCGAGATCGTTGCTACCTTCAAGCAGCTTGCTCGCCAGCGCATGCGTTGGGCCATCGGGCACACCTTCAATGTAAAGAAGTACTTCATCGATATTCTAAGCAGTTCCAATCTTGAAACCATTGAGAAGCTGGAGTGGATCTACTACGCACCTTATTACCTCCAGTCGGTCTTTTTCATTCTCGGAACTTCTTTCTGGCTTCTCTCAGAGTTTGTGCTCCGTTACCGCCTGCCCATGCTCCCTGCCTCGATCGGCTGGGCGTTGGTTTTTACTAACGCTCTATCCCTTGTCTTCATGAACCTGGCTGGTCTCTTCATGGAGCGTGGCGTCCGACGCAACTGGAGGGGTCTGCTCTCCTTCATCCTGCTCACCTATCTTCTGGTGCCATATCAGGCTTATGCATCGTTGAAGGGACTGCTGTCACGTGACGAAGGCGGATGGCACCGCACCCAGAAGACCGGTGTCATCACGGATGTGGTGGACAGGCTTGGGCTGGGCAAGCGCATGAAGAAGCTGCTACCCAAGCAGCAGAAGAAACGTAGGAGTAAATCAAAGGGGAAGGGCGGGATCGACATCCGCCGGCGCCTGGGTGGGGACCCGGTAGCTCAGGTCACTCGGCGCATCCCGGCTCCTGTGCGCAGACGGGTACTCAACCTGAGCCCGGGAATGCGAATCGCATCTGGTTTGGCGGCTGCTGTTCTTCTAATTGGCATGGCCGCCGTGCTCCTATCAGGCGCCGAATTCGCGCCCAATCTGGCGGCCGCCGCGATCTTCGTCCCCATTTTCGCCTCGCTTGCAACTGAGCATCGTAAGATGGCAACCCGGATCATCAGTGTGGTTCTATCCGTCCTGCTTGCCCTTGCACTCTTATCGATTCAGGTGGCTCCAGCGGTCGCAGCGCCAGATTTCTTTTATCTACACGACACAGCTCTCCTTGACGGTAGAGATATGGACATCTCG
>JBHIBY010000042.1:0-23580 GCA_046759305.1 Anaerolineales bacterium | reverse complement strand
GCCTTGCGGCACATGGCCCTCAACCATGCCTGTCTGCCAATTCCAGCACCAGCGCCAGCAACCCTGGATCCGGCAGTACAGAGGCGGTTTCGCCCTCCCACCAAACAGAACCAGGGATGATTCGCGGTATTATAGCGGACCTTATCGTCCAGAGCGTGATTTCCAACTCGCATCTATCCATAATGAAGCTATCCGAACGCAAGGCTCGTGAGGAGTAGCCGTGCGAATTGTGCTGGATGCCATGGGCAGCGACGACCATCCCGGGCCTGAGCTCGAGGCCGCTGAGGAAGCCTTCCAGCTTTGGGGTGAACGGGTCACCGTGACGGGACCGGTTGAGCACCTGAGCTCCCGAGTCGATGCCTCTAGGATCGAAATCATCGATGCTCCAGATATCTTGGAAATGGACGAAAAGCCAGCCGTGGCCGCAAAGAAGAAGCCAAACAGCTCGATGGCGGTTGGCATGCGGATGCTAAAGCAAGGGGAGGCAGATGCTTTCGTTACCATGGGCAATACCGGCGGCGCGATGGCAACGGCACTTTTCCAGCTGGGCCGCATCAAAGGGGTTAGGCGACCGGCCCTTAGTCCGGTATTTCCGGTTCGTGACGGATCGACCGTTGTGATCGACATTGGAGCCAACACGGATTGCCGGCCCGAATATCTCCTGCAGTTTGGCATCATGGGTTCCATTTTTGCCGAAATTTTCCTGGAGCGCACGAATCCACGCGTTGCTCTGCTGTCAACTGGAGAAGAAGAAGGCAAAGGCAATATGCTCGTAGGAGACGCCGACACTCTCTTGCGTACTTCGGGGTTGAACTACATTGGTAACGTTGAGCCTCGCGAGCTATATGATGGTGAGGCGGATGTGGTGGTAACGGATGGATTCAGCGGAAACATATTCCTTAAAACTAGCGAAGCTGTGGCGGCGCATTTGGTCGATCTCATCCGAACTGAGATCAAAGCTTCTCCGATCACGGCAGCCGGAGGCTATTTGGCTCGGCCGGCACTCAGTCGAGTTGGCAAAATCATGGACCCCTCAGAATACGGTGCTGTACCGCTACTGGGTGTGAATGGGTTGGTATTCATTGGGCACGGTCGTTCAAATGCCCACGCAATCGTGAGTGCACTGCGAGCCACGCGAAAAGCAGTCTCTGGTGGACTCATGGAAGCACTTCGCGAAGGTATCGGAGAATTACTGTAGGAGTTAGATCATTGATGAAAACAACAAATAACCATCGGCGCGTAGTAATCAGTGGGATTGGCGCACTAACCCCTCTAGGCTCAGACATTGAAAAAGTCTGGCAGGATCTGCTCGCAGGCCGCTCGGGCATTGGCAAGATCTCGCAATTTGATGCTAGCCCTTTACCTTGCCAGATTGCGGGGGAGATCCCGGATTTCGAACCCACAGATTACATCCCCGCGAAGGAAGCGCGGCGAATGTCTCGCTCCTCAAAGATTGCCCTGGCTGCAGTCCATATGGCGGTAGCGGACGCGGGGCTCAAGGAGCCTCTAGCCGAACCTGAACGTTTGGGCGTGAGCGTTGGTACCGCAGTTGGCGGTTTAGAGCGAGCAGTTGATGGGGCTCAAAATTACCGTAAACATGGCCTCAATAAGGTCAATCCTTTCACGATCCCATCTATGATCCCGAATATGTCTGCGTTCCACGTTGCCGACCGTTATGGAGCGCTTGGTCCAAGCAAGACTATTGTCACCGCCTGCGCGACGGGTACCCAGACCATAGGTGAGGCGGCGGATATGGTCCGCGCAGGCCGAGTGGACATTGTCCTAACGGCCGGTACCGAAGCTATGATCCAGGACTTTGCCCTTGGAGGCTTTGCCGCAATGCGAGCCCTACCAACCCACTACAACGACGATCCAACGAGGGCGTCACGGCCATTTGCCGAGGATCGTGAAGGTTTTGTCTTCTCCGAGGGCGCGGCCGGGTTGGTTATCGAGAGCCTAGAGCACGCCGAGAAACGCGGCGCGCATATCTATGCAGAGGTCTTGGGACACGCCAGCTCGAGTGATGCCTATCATATGGCCGCTCCGGATCCTTCGGGTGCCGGTGCGCTCAGAACGATGCGTTGGGCGCTCGAGGACGCCCAGATTTCAGCCGATGAAATCGATTACATCAATGCACACGGCACCTCAACACCAGCCAACGACGTAGTTGAGACGCTAGCCATCAAGCTGCTGCTCGGCGAACAAGCCTATGAAATCCCAATCTCATCAACAAAATCCATGTTGGGGCATCCAATGGGAGCCTCCGGAGCCATCGAAGCGGTTGTTTCCGTGCTCACGATCGAACATGGCGCGATCCACCCCACGATCAACCTGGAGAATCCGGATCCGGAGTGCGATCTGGATTATGTGCCAAACGAAGCGCGAGAGGCGGAGGTTCGAGTCGTTCTTTCCAACTCCTTCGGACTGGGCGGTCAGAATGCCTGCCTGGTCTTGAGGAAGATCTAATGCGCCAATACATCGACTCGCCGAAAGTCAAGCGCAATGCGCGGCTTGCTCGCATCCTATCGTTCGGCGGACTGGGCATTATGGGGCTGGGATTGCTGATTTCCTTCCGGCCCCCATATCGGGTCGATCTTGTGCTCGGTCTATTTTTCATCGGCATCTTGGCCTCCCAAATCGGTTTGCCGATGCGAAATCGATGGGACCGTCAGCCACGCGTCGATGAGGTCTTGGACGATGCGTTGAAGGGCTTGGACCAACGCTTTGCCATTTTTCACTATGCGTTGGGAGCCAGGCACGTGTTGATCTGCCCCGGAGGCGTCTTTTCCCTTATCCCTCGAGTTGAGGACGGCAAGATTGGATATTCCGACGGTCGGTGGACTCGAGCCACAAGCAAGGCCGGTTTGTTTCGGCGCTCGGGAACCCGCAGTATCCGCGGAATCGAGCGAGAGTCTGCAGTAGAGGTGGATCGAGCGGCTTCTCGACTCAATCTGCCCTTTCCCGTGCGATCCCTCATCGTGTTCCTTCACCATAATGCGGTGATGAACATCCGAGAGGCACCCGAGCTCACATCCCATGTCAAGAAGCTAAAGAACTCCATTCGAAAGCTCCCCAAAGCCGAAACGCTTTCTGAGCAGCAAATCGCTCAGCTGGCTGCCGACCACGGGTTTGCATAGCGGCCGATATTTACATCCAGGTTCGCCCGGATCCTTGGCGCTTTTGATCAGCAGATCCATTAATCAACCTCCGACAGCAATTTTGCCTACCGGCCGACAACTCATTGTGTTCCCCTTTGGCCATTTCAATGAACAGTAGACTGCTCAATTAGTTGTAAGCAGTTCCGAGCCATGACGACTGTCCACAGATGATGGCTATGCGCAAGCACTGCGTTGGATTGCGCTGATCCTTGTTAAAGCAAAAACGAGGCTCCCATGAAAGCGGGAGCCTCGTTTGTTCGTTCGGAGCCGTGCTCAGGTGTTTAAGAATTCGTCCAGCGCATCACGGCTGATTCGGTAGGCATCACCAATCTTCTTGGCCTTGATATCACCCGCATCGATGGCCGAAATCACGTCTTCCTCCGCGACCTTGAGATACTGCGCAGCCTCTCCAGGCGTCATGACATCCGGCACGCTGGCCGCAGCGGCCGCCCCACCGTCGTCTCCTTTGGTTCCCTCTTTTACGGCCTCGCTGATCGCGCTGCCGATTCCCATACCTGCGCCGATACCTGCAGTCAATCCTGCACCTCCGGATGGATTCGAAGCTGCCTCGCGCATAGCATCTGCGGCTTGAAGCTGGGTGTAGGTCTGCATATCGAGCATGCCCATATCTCTCAGCTCTTCTGCGGATTTATCAGAGGGCTTCAGGCTCTCGATGTAGAAGGCTTTTAGAGTGAGGCCGAGCGCGCGGAAGTCGTCTTGACCCTTGGCCCGTACTCCCGCTCCAATCTCTTCAACCAGTCCAATCAGTTCTGGAACGCTGCTCGCTTCAGTTGTTTCACCCAGGAGATCTTGAAGATCCGAAAGCAGAATCCCGCGCAACCGATCCTGAATGTCTTTGGCGCTGTATGCTCCCATGGCACCTACGAGCTGGGTTACAAATTGCTGCGCATCCGCCACCTGAACGCCGAAGGTTCCAAAGCCCTGAAGAAGTGCCACTCCGAGACCCATCCCTGGGTTACGCACCAATATTGGCTGTGGTGTGCCCCACTTTTGGTTGGCAAATTCACGCATCGAGACGAAGTAGACCTCCGCCTTGAACGGCGTTTCAGCACCAAATGCCTTTCCAATGAAATCCACTACCAGCGGGATGTTGGCTGTTGTGAGCGTGTGCCGTCCGGGGCCGAAAGTATCCAGCGCTTTTCCGTCGCGATAGAAGACTGCGGCTTGCGCTTCTCGAACGACTAGCTGACTTCCAATCCTGAAATCGCCGGATCCGACTTCTGGGATGCGATGGACAAACTCATCCTGCATCTCATTCGGGTACTCAATGATGTCAAATATCCTTGCCATATCAGCTCTCCTGTTCGCTTAGGACGACTTCAGTCCGGCGATCATACGCTCTGGTCGCCTTGCCTGCAACACTTACCAGGCTCTCAATTGCCTCCGGTAGATCTTCCCCGTTACCAACTGCCGCCTCCAGACCGGCGACAGCTTCAAGCACTCGATCCGCGAAGCCAAGGAGCTCCAGATCATACTGATAGAGGCTGTCAAGCTCATCCTGATTGATGCGCACCGCATCGAAGAATCCCGCGTAGCCTCGTGGCGCACCCCGAACCTTATCAACAAAGGTCCTGAGCTTGATTGCCGCCGCCTCAACGTCGTCGACATACTCGAGCATCCTAGCTGACACCATCTTGGCCTGGATCGCTGAGACACGATCCCATTGCTCTTCGTACCTGTCGGCCACGGTATCGCGCAGCAGTTTATCCGCGTCCCGTCGCCGCTCTCGATCGTAGTAGCCAACGAAACCGGATACCGCGTTCTGCAGTTTGCCCAACAGATCCTTGCCTTCGGTTACTTTATCCATGGGATCCGTCATCCTGCTCTCCTTAATCTTGAAGTTTGATTTGATTATATCTTCTCGCGAGTTCCACGAAGAGTATAATCGCCGGCGATGTCGCAAGACGGTCAACGCCTCGATCCCGATCGCTACGCCGTAATTCCTCGTACGATTTCATTTGTAGTCCACTATGACCAGATCCTGCTCATCCAATTGGCATCGGATCACGAGGGATGGGCTAGTCTCTACAACGGGATTGGAGGTCATGTCGAATCCGGAGAGGAACCTCTAACCGCGGCGCGCCGCGAGGTGCTGGAAGAGACAGGTTTGTCGCTAGCTGATCAGCAGCTGTGCGGCGTCGTAATCGTAGATATGGGTACAAACTCCGGCATCGCGCTATTCGTCTTCGTCGGCGAGGCACTTGAAACCGACTTACTAGCTGGCCCGGAGGGCGTTCCGACTTGGGTTCCTGTGGATCGACTTGAAGACTATGAGTTGGTCGAGGACTTAGGCTTTCTCATTCCCCAGGCTCTTGAAGCCTGGTCAGATAATACAATTTTCTTTGCGGGGTATTCCTATGATGCGCATGGCGAGCTACAGATTAGACTGACCGAGTGACCAGAGCCACGAAAATCCCGAAATACACATGGATCGGACTCATGATCATCCTCGGAGGTCAGGCGCTGCTGGCTGCCGGTAGCGCGTTCATGGCCACCTGGCTGACTCCCATTATGTGGACCGGTCTGATCCTACTCGTCGACGGGATCGTCTACCGTTTGCGCGGCCGCTCCTGGCTCTCGACAAGGCGTCGCGAGTTCCCGCTCTTGTTACTGGCCTCTGTTGGCGTTTGGCTGATCTTTGAGGCTTACAACCTGCATTTGAGGAACTGGCGCTATGAGGGTCTACCGGATGATCTTTTGGTCCGGTATTTCGGCTACTTCTGGTCCTTCGCCACCATCATTCCCGGCGTATTCGAGATTGCCGATCTGGTGCAGGCACTGCTAGCGCGCAGCAAGAAGCAGGAAGTCAAGCAACATTCGGATTCCATCACAGGACCAAGATGGGCTTGGTGGTTGGCTGGGGTCGCTCTAGTAACGATCCCATTAGTCGTACCCGCGAGAACCGCAACCTATCTGTTTGGTGCGGTCTGGATTGGGTTCTTCCTGCTGCTTGACCCGCTTAACGAGAAGCTGGGTTTGCCCTCCTTGCGTAATCAATGGCGTCTGGGCACGCGCCACATGATCTGGGCTTTGCTGCTTGGCGGGTTGATTTGTGGATTTCTTTGGGAGACCTGGAACCAGCAATCAGCCGCGGCCGGTGGTGCGTACTGGGTCTACATTTTTCCCGAAGAGTTGCGACCTCTTGACTTGACTTACGGCCAGATGCCGTTGCTGGGGCTGCTTGGCTTTCCCCCCTTCGCCCTCGAGCTGTTCGCCTTCTACCACATCATCCGTGAATCGCTGGGGGGTGACCGCATATTCGGCGCGCGCTAATCCCCGGGACGCTCGTAGAAAATCAACTGAGTTCTGCCATATGTGCGAAGATCAAACTCAACCAGGGAATCGAGTTCTAGCTTCCGGTACTCCCGCGGACTAATTTGCGCGATTACCCAGGCATCCAGATTGAGCTTTTGCGGATTCGAATCGAGACGGCGCACGGCCTTGCTCCAAAGCTCGAAATCCTGCGGAGGAGCCACGTACGCGAAGTCATGCGTGTCCCCCGACCCACGATTGATCCACTCGAAGACATCCGCCTGGACGAGCTGTGCTCGATCGATGAGCCGAGTGATATCCAGATTCTCGCGGATCGTCTGCAACGCTGCTGGATGCTTCTCAACGAACGTCGCTCGAGCCGCCCCGCGGCTCAGTGCTTCAATGCCCACACTTCCAGTTCCTGCAAATAGATCTAGAAAATCGCTATCGTTGAGGGACGGACCAAGAATGCTAAAGAGGGCTTCCTTGACTTGATCGCGTATCGGGCGCGTTTGATTGCCGGGCACCATCCGCAGGCGCCGGCCCTTTGCGCTGCCGGCGATGACGCGGAGCGGCATGTCAGTTCAACAGCTCGGGGATAGCTTCTGGGTGCTCGGCTACGCTCACGCCGGCGCTCTGCAGCGCAGCAATCTTGTCTGCTGCTTTACCGGACCCCGCCTCGATAATGGCACCGGCATGTCCCATGCGCTTGCCGGGCGGTGCCGATTGACCTGCAATAAAACTAACCACCGGCTTGGTCATGCTGGATGAGATGAAATCTGCGGCTCGCTCCTCTTCTGTTCCGCCGATCTCGCCGATCATCACCACCGCTTCGGTGTGGTGATCGTCTTCAAACATCTCGAGCACATCCTTAAAGCGGGTTCCGTTGATCGGATCTCCCCCGATTCCAACGCAGGTCGTCACTCCGAGATTTCGTTGCTGGAGCGCGTACAAGACCTCATAAGTCAGCGTGCCGGAGCGTGAAACCACTCCGACGGAGCCCGGATCTGCGATATGGCCGGGGATGATCCCTACTTTGCTTTCCCCAGGAGTCAATAATCCCGGGCAATTGGGGCCTACCAACCGGACTCCCTCTTGATCCAGGTAGCTACGCACCTTCATCATGTCATGGATCGGAACTCCCTCGGTGATGCAGATAATAAGAGGCACTCCAGCATCTGCGGCTTCCAGCATCGCATCACTTGCAAACTTGGCTGGCACAAATAAAACGCTGCAGTTGGCGCCGGTAGCGGCCAGAGCCCGTTCCACCGTATCAAATACTGGGATTTTTCCATCAAGCACCCAGTCGCCACCCTTTCCAGGCGTCACCCCTGCAACTAACTGGGTGCCGTAATCCATCATTTGTGATGCGTGAAATAGGCCTTCTCGGCCCGTAATGCCTTGCACCAGCACGCGGGTTTCGCTGTTTATGAGAATACTCACTCGGCCACACCGATCCTGGATGCTGCGATGGCCATCTCTGCCGCCTCCACGAGAGACGAGGCCGTATCCATTTTGGCATCGGCCAGGATTTGGCGGCCTAGCTCTTCATTGGTGCCCACCAACCGGGTCACAAGGTATACCTCTCTAGGTACCTCCTCAAGCGCCATCAGGATTCCTCTTGCCACCTCATCGCAGCGAGTGATGCCACCGAAGATATTGAACATCATAGAATTCACGTCAGGATCCGACAGGATGATTTGAATTGCGGTGGCAACCTTTTCGGCCGCCGCCCCGCCCCCAATGTCCAGGAAATTTGCAGGCTCTCCGCCTAGCCCTGTGATAACGTCCATGGTGGCCATTGCCAGTCCCGCGCCATTGACCATGCACCCGATGTTGCCCTCCAGTTTTACGTAGGAGAGATCGTTGCCGCGAGCCTCGCGCTCCGAGGGAGCCTCTTCGTCAAGGTCACGTAACTCTTCCAGCTCGGGATGTCGGTAGAGTGCGTTGTCGTCGAGCACGATCTTCCCGTCTAGAGCCAGTAATTGATCCTGTTTGGTAATTACCAATGGATTGATCTCGGCCAACGTTGCATCGGAATTCCAATACGTATCGAATAGGCCGCGAGCCATCTTCGAAAAATCTCTCCAATGTTGCCTGGGGAGCTCCATCGCGGCAGCCAAATTACGTGCCTGGTAGTCTCGAAGCCCGATCAGCGGGTCTACCCAGGCCCGAGCGATTTTGTCGGGATGAGCAAGCGCGACCTCTTCGATTTCGACGCCTCCTTCAGCAGAGGCGATCAATACGGGGCTACCTTCCGTCCTATCGTTGGTAACTCCCAGGTAAATCTCGGTTTCGATCTCGGCCGCTTCATCCACCAAAACCTTCCGTACCGGCAGACCTTTGATTTCAAGTTCGAGGATCCTAGCAGCAATCTCTTCCGCTTCTGCAGGCGACTTTGCCAGTCGAATCCCACCTGCCTTTCCACGGCCCCCAACAAGCACTTGGGATTTGACAGCAACTTTGCCACCGAGCTCTTCGGCAATCTCACGAGCACGGGCGGGATCCTCGGCTACATCGCCGCGCGGGATCGGTACTCCATGTTCAGCAAACAGTCGCTTAGATTGATACTCGTGTAGTTTCATTCGCTTCCCGGCATTTCGAACCGCATCACGCGGTCATTGGCCCCATCCGCAACCCAGATGACTGCTGCCTCGGCAAATGCAATGCCGACGGGCAGACCAAACTGCGCATCGCCACCGCCGAAGCTTCCCCAACCCACACTAAACTCGCCTTCTGCATCAAAGCACAAGATGCGATAGCCTTCCGGGTCGGAGACGCACACCTCGCCATTTTCTCTTACGGCAAGGTATGGCTTGTTTTCCAATGATTGCCCAAGCCATCCGTCCACAGGCCATTCGGCAACTCCCACGAAGGTTCCCTCAGCGACTTCCTCGAATATTTGAATCCTTTTGTTCCATGTATCAGCCACATAGATACGACCTTGGTCGTCAAGGTCGATTCCAACCGGCTCATCCAACCCACCCAACTGAAGGCCGAAACCGCCAAATTGGCCGAGCGGGTTACCCTGCGCGTCAAAAATAGAAATCCGCTTGTTTCCAGTGTCTGCTACAAACAGGCGGCCATCCTCATCAATGGCAATTGCTCGCGGTCCCCAAAACGAGGCGGGGTCGCCTGTTTGTCCGAACGAGCCGAAGCTGGCCATATGCTCGCCATCGGCGGTGAAGCGCTGAATGCGATGGTTCCAGGTGTCTGCCACATAGATCGTTCCATCCGGTCCAACAGCGACATCCCACGGCTCATTGAATGTTCCTGGTGGTGCGCTTCCGCCTTCTGGTGCAGCGGCAAAAGTACCCCATTCACCGATCAGCAGCCCGTCCGAGCTGAAGCGCTGGATGCGGTGATTCATGGCATCAGCTACGAAGAGCTCACCGCTGGGAGCAATCGCGATTCCGCGCGGCCCCGATAGTTGACCGGGAGCATTACCAGGACCCCCGATCTGCGCCACTGCAGACAAGGTAGTCATGCGATCTGCGTATGGATCGACATAAGGCTCCGCCTCAAGCTCCGCAGGCGTCACACCGTAATCCCAAATTAGCGCCCCAATATCCTTTCTAATGTATAGACGCATACGATCCGCAGGGTTCCAATTCTCAAGTGAGAAATCCCTTCCTGTTACCTGTCCGTACGCGTCGTAGTCTCGATTCAGCCAGATATCCCAGAGTGCCCGGCGCATTTCCGGTGAAGCGAGGGCGCTCCTAAGGCGATCGGCGGTGAGCGTAAAGTAATCTTGCATCGGCCACCACATTCGGATGTATTCGAAACTGTGATATCGGTCCTGCATAAGAGGATCGACCTTGGCCCAATTATTGTCCCCAGTGATCACAATCGGATAGTTCAAAAGGTCTCGACTCGGTGAGGGACCATAATAAAGCGCTTGATCGTAGTTCCGTAGATACCAATTGATTGGCCATGAGACATCATCGTCAAACGCCACCTTGATCGAAAGGCCGTCCGTGGTACGCCGCGACAGATCCTCGACCTGATCCAACACATTCTTAACACCGGTTGCCGAGTGAGCGTAGACCATGAACTCGGTTGCATTGTCGAAGTTGATGTAGGAAGCTCGGAACGCAGTCCGCAACGTCAGCAACCCCAATACCACAAGCACAATTACACCCGCCATATGGCGCACATTCACCGTGAACCAATTTCGCCTCAAGTAGATGATCGCTACGAGGGATCCTGTTGCGACCCCGGCCGCGGCAATGAATCCATTGGTGGCTCTGAGCTCATTGAGCGTGCTGCCCTGGAAAGGGGCCTCAGACCCAAGCATGAATCCCAGGGCACGCGAGGACGAGACCACCAACACCAGCACCAATAGGGCCAGCAACCAGCCTCGGCCGTTTCGCAGGCGCGACCAGTTGACGGATTCGAGGAACTGCCCAAAAGCCCATCCGGCAAGGAAGATCAGTGGCAATGCAATGTGCACGGTTAGCCACGGCATTCGCTCGCCCGCGAACGAGTATCCAATAAGTGATGTGATCGCCCAGTAGCCGAATAAAGGAATGGCCGGAAAGGCACGATTCGAGGGTTCCTCGTCTGTGGTTTTTGCCTTACGGCGCCGTGGGCTGGTGATAGACCGTACACCGAATGCAAGCGCTAAAAGCGCACCCGCTACGGCCAGAAATTCGTAGAAGGGTAACTGGATTAGTGCGTAGTAATACCAGGGTTGACTGCCACGCTCCACGCCATGCTGCACCAGCCAGTAGCCCAACGAACCGACCAGACCGGTCGCCATACCATCGGGGTTCGTGAAGAGCGTGGTGTAGAAGAGAAAGAATGGTAGAAAAAATGCCCCAGCGATCGGGAGCCAACGGCGGATGTCCCATGCGAAACCAATGGACAGACTGATTCCGAGGAGTACAACCACCAAACCGATCGTCGGCCAGAATGAAGCTGGATCCTGGTAGGCCAGTGGATCCAATCCCAGGAACTGAGCCGGCAAGGCCGCTAGCTGGGGAAGGGTCAGTGACCACAGGATCACCAGTAGATCGAAGGTCGGAAAATCTGTTCGGAGCCTGCGACCGAATTCCATGATCAAGGCCACCAATATCATCGCGCCTCCGACGAGGCCGACGATTCCCCCTGCGGCAATTATTGGAGAGAGGCCTGTGCCTGGCAAGATTTCTGCGTCGGGATCGAGCGGCTGAATGATGCCTCCCTCCGTAGCGCCTCGCTCCTGGAAGTAAGTCACAAGCGCGAATGAGGTTCCTAAAAGCGCCAAGAAAACGCCTACGAAGAACAGTCTGCGCAGTCCTTCACCGCCCCACTTCTCCTTATAGAGTCGCCAGGCGAGCAACGCTTGGAGGAAAATGAGCATCTGAGCCGTATAGAGAAATGCAGTCTCTTTGGTGGCGAAGTGCAGAGCGAGCGTAACCGCTAGGAGATACAGCCAGCGGTTCTCACGCGTTTCGAAGTATCTGAAGGCTGCCCAGAACATCAGCAACGCCAGCACTACAACAAAGATCTCGTTGCGCACATAGCGGCTGTAGAAGAGCATGAACGGCGAGATCACCATCACTGCGGCAGTGACAAGCGTTCCGATCTTGCCAAGCCAGCGACGGAAGACCCAAACCAGAGCAACTGCGGCTACTCCAGCGAGGGCAGCCGGTATGCGGGCCGAGGCGTCCGAGTCCCCGAACAGGAAATAAGAGAAACCCACAAGATGGAATTGCAGAGGGCCATGCATCAGCGGTGTGTGCTGGAAACCGCGCCCTTCCGCCAGCTCCCATGAGTAGTACGTATGCAAGCTCTCATCGTGGCTCATGACACGGGTTTCGAGATCGTAGAATCGTGTAAATACTGCCGCCACGAGAATTCCAGCAAAGATTAATGTCTCAGTATTTACGTTGATTCGGATCGACAGCAGGCGTTCAAGTAGAGGGCGTTCTTCAATTGGCATAGTTTGGTCCATCGATCTACCTCACCTCTACCGGCTCGCTCATAGCAAACCGGAGATCCTCAGTTTCCTGATCTGTCAGATGACGCCATGCGCCCGCATCAAGATCACCAAATGCTAGATTGGCGATTCGCACGCGGATAATGCGCTCTACATTCAGGCCAAGCACGCGAGTGATTTCATGAATTTGTCTTTTCATTCCCTGCTTAGGCATGACCCTTACCCTGGCCCCTACCCTTATTCAATCCATAACTTTGCGGGCAAGGTCTGACCAAGCCCAGCAATCCTGACACCATCCCGCCATGATTGCAACTGATCCGCGATCGGGAGTAGATCCAATAGCACCCGGGATTCCTTCTCATGTTCCTGGATCGGTATCGGTGGTCGACGATATTACTTCTAGTAGCGTGGCCTCGATCTCAGGCAGCTCATCGAGTGATCTCAGGCCGAAGTGCTGCAGAAATTCACCACTCGTTCCATAGAGGATTGGGCGGCCCGGTCCGCTGGTGCGTCCAATCTCCTCGATGAGGCCATGTCTCAGAAGCGTTTTGAGCGACGAATCGGAGTTGACGCCTCGAATGGCATCGATCTCTGGCCGTGTGATGGGCTGTTTGTAGGTGATGATCGCCAGGACCTCCAATGCCGCACGACTGAGATGGGCCTGGCTGTCAAGCTCGAGCAGTTTCTCGATTTCGGGAGCGTACTCCGGCGCGCTAGTCATTTGTGCTCCACCTTTGTGATACTGGATGCGCAATCCACGCTCGGCGTACTGTCCCTCAAGGTTCGCTAAGGCCGCCTTGACTTCCGCTGGTCGGGCTTCCAATGCAGTGGCTAGTTGCTCAATTGTCGCTGGTCCTGGTGCCGCGAAAAGCAGCGCCTCCAGCTTCACCGCTAGATTGCCCTGCATGCTATAATCCCGCGCCATTTTTCCAGATGCGTCCATATAAACACGATTCACGATTGCTTCTGCTTGCAGCGTCACTGGTTGTCGCTGGCCTGGCATGCCAGGTCAACGTCGGCGGACCTGAACCTCCCGCTGAAATCATCGAAGCGTCAGAAGCCAGCGCTACAGAGCTTGCCAATAACTGGGAATCCATACTGTCCCTGGATACCGGCGAGGTTAAGTTGGTGATCACTGAGCGTCAACTAACATCCTTCTTGTCCGAACGGTTTGAAAGCGATGAGGAGCCGATCTTGAGGCGTCCGCAAGTCTTCCTGCGCGATAGCGAGATCAAGATCTATGGCACTGCCGGCGCTGGGGTGTTCGAAGCCGGCGCTCTGTTGAGTATTCAACCGACAGTAAGTTCCGATGGCGATGTCGAGTTTGAGATCACAACGGCTGAATTTGGACCGGTCCCCGCACCTGGAGCCCTGACTACGGTTCTGTCAGAGTTGCTCACCGAGGCCTTTACTGGCACACTGGGCTCTATGGCCACTGGGATCCGGATCACCTCGCTTGCTATTGCCGATGGCCAGGTTGTGATTGTCGGCAGCCCGAGGTAGCGAGCAATTATACCAACGCGCAGATTCAACCGCTATTGGACCTCATTCGCAATGGTCGTTAGGTCGGCCATCAGCACATCCCCCTTCGTATTTCCTTCTTTCTATAAGACGAGGGTCGCGCTAGCGACGGTCGCGCTTCCGCCCATCGTGCTGGCTGCATGCGTAAGCCCGCAAGCCACGGCTGCCACGATCGATGTGGAAATAACGGTTGACGGCGAAACAGTAGCTCTCCCCGTTCCGGCCGGGTCCACCGTTCAATTCGCACTGGATCAAGGTGGTGCAATCCTTGGTGAACTCGACCGTGTGGATCCACCCAGCTACGCAGTTGTTACCGATGGTACAGAGATTGAGGTTACGCGCCGTATTGAGCGCTTCGAAGTTGAAGAACTTGTGCTGCCTTTTTCTCGGCAAACGATCCGCAATGAGGGGTTACCCGAAGGTCAGACTCGCTTGCTTCAGGCCGGATCAAACGGACTAGAGGAAATCACCTATCGCATCGTCGAGGAAGAAGGCGATGAGATGTCCCGGCAGCCTGTGAAACGAACAGTCGTCGCCGAGCCCCTCTCGGAAATCATCATGATCGGCGCCCAGGCGGCTCATACCCCACTTAACATTAAAGGCACACTAGCCTACCTTTCAGGCGGCAATGCCTGGGTTATCGATGGCAACTCCGCAAATCGGCGCCCGGTCGTCGTCTCTGGCGATCTGGATGGCCAGATCTTCCGCTTATCGCCGGATAGCGAGTGGCTCCTTTACACACGCGGCCTGGATGAAGAGAGCGATGATTTCAACTCGTTATGGGTGATTAATATCGAAGAAGAGGATGCCAATCCCATCAATCTGAAGGCCCAGAACATCGTGCACTTCGCAGATTGGGCACCCGAATCGGACTCTCCAGTCCTCGCATATTCGACCGCTGAACCGCGTCAGTCACCGCCCGGATGGCAAGCCAACAACGATCTCATCCTGGTCAATTTGAGCTCCGCAGGCCACGTCCTTCGAGAGCGCGAGCTCCTGCCGGCTAATCCCGGCGGCCAGTACGGTTGGTGGGGAACATCATTTGCCTGGGCTCCCGACGGCGTGCACATTGGATATGCGCGTGCAGATAGCGTTGGCCTTATCGATTCTCGCGAGCCGGCTTTCGAGCCACTGCATGAAATTGTGCCACTGCTCACAGGCAGTGATTGGGCCTGGGTTCCCGGAGTCGCCTGGGGGCCAAATAGCCGCACGCTTTATCTGGTCGACCACGCCCTCCCGCTCGGAATTGAGGATCCGGCGGCCTCGCCCGCGTTTGACCTTGTAGCCATCAGCGAACCGGGGGAATCTCCACTCCCGCTGGTGACTCGGACCGGCATGTTTGCCTACCCATCATCATCCCCGGTTGAGCTCACTGAATCGGGAGAAATCGCTTCACAGGTAGCTTTTCTGCAGGCGCTTTCTCCACTTGAGAGTGAAACCAGCAGCTATCGCCTGATGGTGATGGATCGTGATGGCAGCAATGTTCGTGCCTTATTTCCCAAATCCGGCGAGCCGGGGATCGCCCAAAACGAATTGTCGCCGGCCTCCTGGTCACCGGACAGCAATCGACTGGCATTGATATATCGAGGTGATGTTTGGATCGTCGATGCCATAACTGGCGCGGGCCAGCAATTGACGGGAGACGGGCTCACGATCGCGTTGGACTGGAAACCTTAATCTGGGAAGGTGATGCATGAGAGTTGTCGTAACTGGCGGAGCCGGGTTTATCGGCTCCCACCTTTGTGATCGTTTGATTCTGGAGGATCACGAAGTAATTGCGATAGACAACCTGGTCACCGGTGACGCTGAAAATATCGCTCACCTTGCTGGACATGATCGATTTCATTACATCCGCCATGACGTATCCAATTTCATTTTCGTGTCAGGAAAGGTGGATGCAGTTTGGCATCTGGCCTCTCCGGCCAGCCCTAACAAATTGTCACCTTTCGGATACCCGCAGCTCCCCATCCAGACCCTAAAAGTTGGCGCACTAGGTACCCATAACGCTTTAGGGCTAGCGCGTGCAAACGAGGCGGTTTTCCTGCTGACTTCGACCTCCGAAGTCTATGGAGATCCCGAACAGCACCCCCAGCAAGAGGATTATTGGGGACACGTGGATCCGATCGGGCCTCGTTCAATGTACGACGAAGCCAAGCGCTTTGCAGAAGCCATAACGATGGCATACCACCGCTATCACGGGATGGACACGCGCATCGCGCGCATATTTAATACTTATGGCCCCCGAATGCGTTTGGATGATGGTCGGGTCGTGCCAAACTTCCTACGTCAGGCGCTAGAAGGCGAGCCGCTGACGATATACGGAGATGGCCAGCAGACGCGTAGTTTCTGCTACATAGATGACCTGGTTGGTGGGCTGCACCGTCTGATGAAAACCAAGGCTCATGAGCCAATCAATCTTGGGAATCCGGTCGAGATGACGATAGATGAATTGGCCGAGCTTGTGTTGGAGCTCACCGGAAGTGAGGCGGGCATCGAATACTTGACCGATCAGCGGGATGAATCGGATCCCCAGCAACGGCGTCCGGACATCGGTCGAGCGAAAGAGATCCTCAGCTGGGAGCCTAAAGTTCCACTGGCGGAAGGTCTCCGCATGACGATTGAGGATTTTCGGAGTCGCCTCTGAACCTGCGTCGCGAACTCTCCCGCTTCACAAAGTTTTCAGTTGTCGGCGCAATCGGCGCCGTCGTTGATTTTGGCACGTTCAACTTACTGCGCGGTGTTTTCAACGTGCCGGCCGCCTTCGCTCAGGCCATATCGTTTTCAGCAGCAGTGACCAGCAATTTTCTCTGGAACCGATACTGGACCTATCCAGATTCTCGCAGTAAGCCGGTAAGCAGGCAGGCCTCACAATTTCTTGTCGTGAGCCTAATTGGACTTCTTATACGTACTGTCGTGTTCATTTTCGTTCAACCCGTGATGATTTCGCTTGCTGAGACCCTGCTGCCGAGCAGCGCAAATGCAGTAGCAATTGGTGACAATTTTGCCTTAGTAGTGGCCGTCATCGTCGTGCTCTTCTGGAACTTTGCGGTCAACCGCTTGTGGACCTACTCGGACGTCCAATAGTCCTACATGGATCCTGCGACCGACCTGTATAATCGAAGCATAGGATCAAATGAGCGAAGCTATCTACAAACCCATTCCGATCTATAACACTCCTGGCGACTGGGTGGCCATGATGGTCTTTCCGCACATCTACAGCCCGGTGGGCGAGTGGATAGGCTGGGTGACCCCCAGGAAAGACGTGTACGACGTCCATGGAGTTTATGTGGGCTGGATGACGAATGAGCCTCGAGTGCTTAGACGACGGATCCAGGAAGGATTGCTTGCCAGGCGCGACCCCCCACCCAAACCACAGCGAATACGGCCACCGGCCACCGTCCCACTCCCGCCGATGATGGCGGAGCTGCCGTTCGAAATCATAGATGTCTTCGATGACGATCGAGACTACTTGACAACTTTGGATCATGGCGAACACAAGGAAGACATGGATTGACGGATTCGAAGCCGGTTGCCGATTCTCGAGTATCCCTATCTCAACTAATGCAGCCCCAATTCGCGAACATAATGGGAAGCGTACACGGGGGCTGGATCATGAAACTGGTTGACGAAGCCGGCGGCCTTTGTGCGATGCGCCACGCGCAATCCCCGGTGGTTACGGTTGCCATCGATCAAATGAGCTTTCATTCGCCAATTCGGATCGGCAATCTCGTCTCGTTCGAGGCCGAAGCAACGTACGTTGGCAATTCGTCGATTGAGACTCGAGTGCAAGTCATTGCTGAAGATCCGCTCACCGGAGAACGAACCCACACTAACACCGCATAT
Source organism: Anaerolineales bacterium (assembly GCA_046759305.1). Classification (GTDB taxonomy): domain Bacteria; phylum Chloroflexota; class Anaerolineae; order Anaerolineales; family E44-bin32; genus JADFRG01. The sequence continues at coordinate 5,862 of JBHIBY010000042.1, read as the reverse complement.
CTGGTCTATGTTGCCCTCGACACAACCGGAGCGCCCAGGCGGGTACCACGGCTAATTCCCGAGTCAGAAGCCGAGCAACGTCGCATGACTCGAGGCGAACATCGGCAGACAGAGCGACTGGCTCGTATGCGGGCGGAAGCCGAGGAAGGTGTGCAGTGACCGAGCAGGCACGAACGCTAACGGAGCTGCTCTCCGCAGCCAGCGCTCAACGCTTCCTTGATGCACCACTAACCGAAGATCTAGGTCTTGCGGAGGGGCTACCCTTCCCGTTCCTCGCCCTGGTTGGACAATCGGAAATGAAGCTAGCCCTGTTGCTTGGCCTGATCAACCCGAATGTCGACGGGGTATTGTTAGTTGGAAATCGGGGAACAGGCAAATCCACCGCGGTGCGGGGTCTAATCGACCTATTGCCACAAGTGGATCGTAGCCTGTGCCCTTATGGTTGCCTACCGGAGGATATTGAGACCGGGGGTATCGATGAGGTCTGCCCGGATTGTGCGCGCAAGTACGGCGAGGGAGAAAGCCTCACTTATCGAGATTCGGTTCAGCTGATCGAGCTTCCTCTAAACGCAGGTCTCGAGGATGTCATCGGCGGATTAAACTCGCGCAGCGGAGGGCACCATCGACACCGATTGAATCGTGGAATCCTCGCGCGTGCCGATCGCAACCTGCTCTACATTGATGAAGTGAACTTGTTGAACGACGAGATCGTAGATGCCATCCTGGACGCTGCCGCGCAGGGAGCCTATACCGTCCGTCGCGGTCCACTGGCCGCTACCTATCGATCGCGGTTCGTGTTGATCGGGTCAATGAATCCGGAGGAAGGCCGCCTTCGGCCCCAAATCCTCGATCGCTTCGGACTGCGCGTCTTGGTGGGCGGCCTTAAAGGTAAGCAACCCCGGCTGGAGGCATATCGCCGCACGATTGCCTATCGCGCCAACCCACGTCAGGTCGTGCGCGAATATTCGAGTGCGACCGCCCTTGTTCGCCAGGAGCTGCAAGAGGCACGCGAGTCACTATCGAAGGTTGAGATCACGAAGGCAGCCGAACGCTACGGGCTCGATCTTATCAAGCAGATGGGTATCGATTCTCTGCGAGCTGAAATTACATTGTTTGAGGCCGCCCGCGCACGTGCAGTAGCGGATGGCCGCTACAAAGCGGCCACAAAGGATATCCGGGCAGTGGCGCCGATTGCGATTCGTTTGCGTCGATCAGAATTTATGGAAGATTTCTTCAAGGCCCAGCGCAAAGAGCAGCGTCGGCTGAAGCGATTGTTGAAAGAATCTGCTTCCGGCACTAAGGCGCGCGCGGGATCTTAGGAAACGCAGTCCCTACTGCACATCGATCTACGCACCAAGAATAGGTTGTATGCAACAACTGTAGGAAGAATCAAACTGGCCGGTGATATGCCGGCCAGTTTCAGCGTTAAGGTTGAAGCCAACTATCCCATATTCGAGTCGATATATTCGACCGCCTGCCCGACGGTAGTAATCTTCTGAGCATCCTCATCAGAGATTTCGCCGCCGAATTTTTCCTCGAAGGCCATGATGAGTTCTACTAGATCGAGCGAATCTGCTTCCAGATCCTCGCGGAACCTTGCCTCAGTTAAAACCTTGCTCTCTTCCACTCCCAGCAAGTCCACGATAATCGATTTGATTTCTGTAAAGGTCTCGGTATCGGCCATGTGGGTCCTCCTCGCGCCGGCTATTGTAATTCAATGGCCTGAATTTGACGCAGTTATTGCGCGCTGATATTATCCTCCCATTGAACACCCCCATATGAGCAAAGTTACGGCGGAACGCAAGGCGGACCACATTCGTGTCAATCTGGAGCAGGATGTTGACTCTGGGTTGATCGCGGGCTTTGAGACTCTGCGATTTGAGCACAACGCGCTTCCCGAACTGAACCTGAACGAAATCAATCTCTCACAGGAATTGCTCGGGAGAAATGTGGCTGCACCCTTATTGATCTCATCCATGACTGGTGGGACCGAGCAAGCCGGCGAGATCAATCGGAATCTTGCGCAAGCGGCTCAAAATTCGGGCATTGCGATGGGGTTAGGTTCTCAGCGCGTGGCGATCGAAGATCCCAGCTTGGCCGACACTTTCAACGTGCGCGATCTGGCACCCGACGTCCTGCTGTTTGCCAACCTGGGCGCAGTGCAACTCAACTACGGATACGGCGCCGATGAAGCGCAGCGTGCGATCGACATGATCGAAGCGGACGCCCTGGTGCTGCACCTCAACGCACTGCAGGAAGCGGTTCAGCCAGAGGGCGATACCAAGTTTGATGGCTTGCTCTCGAAAATTGGGACCTTGGTTGGTTCAGTGTCCGTTCCAGTAATCGCAAAGGAAGTCGGTTGGGGAATCTCAGCTGCCGTCGCAGTTCGTCTGGTTCAGGCCGGAGTAGCTGCGATTGACGTGGCAGGAGCAGGCGGTACTTCGTGGTCACAGGTCGAAATGCACCGAGCAACAGATGAGAGGCAGGCGGAGCTTGCCTCCAGATTCGTTGATTGGGGAATTCCAACCGCAGAAGCTGTGCGGCAGGTTCGCGCTGCTCTTCCGGGAGTGCCCGTCATCGCGTCAGGAGGTTTGCGAAGCGGAATTGATATCGCGAAGTCAATCGCCCTAGGAGCACAATTGGGTGGTATGGCGGGACCATTCTTGCGCGCAGCGAACGAGTCCTCACAAGCTGTGAGCGACCTCATCGATCAGACGTTAAAGGAGCTACGAGTCTCGATGTTTGCGACTGGATCGCGCGATCTCAACGCGCTTCGCGCGGCAAAGCTAATTTCGGGACCGTGAGCAGGTGACTGTGGACGAAGAATTTCCAATTACCTCTCAAATGCTCAAGGCCGCGTCTGCGGATTTACGGCGCTTTGCTGGATTGCTGCAAGATGGCTCGTCCAAAGAGCTCTATGAGATGACTGCCCATCATTTCGGCTGGGACGAGGATGGGCGCTCCGGAAAGGGAGTTCGGCCCTTGTTGTGCCTGCTGTCGTGTGCGGCTGCAGGAGGGGATTGGGAACGCGCGGTTCCTGCCGCCACCGGCATCGAGTTGATCCACAATTTCTCGCTGATTCATGATGATATCGAGGATGGCAGTGATCTCCGTAGGCATCGGCCAACCTTGTGGAAAATTTGGGGCATGCCTCAAGCTGTCAACGCGGGCGATGCTTTGTTTGCGCTGGCCCGGCTCTCAGGCTACCGACTGCTTGAACACGGGCATGATAGATCAACCATATTGGAAATTCTGCAGCTGCTCGACGAAACATGCCTGGATCTAACGAAGGGACAATATCTGGACTTAGGTTTTGATCTTGAGAAGCCTCAGATCCTTGATCGATATCTTGAAATGATCCGGAACAAGACCGCTTCCCTTGTTGCGAGTAGCGCTGCTGTCGGAGCATTGTGTGCCGGGGCTGCTGACCCCATAGTCAGCGCCTATCGTGCATTTGGGCACCATCTCGGGCTCGCATTTCAGATCCTGGATGATGTACTCGGAATCTGGGGCAGCGAAGGGAGCATGGGAAAGCCGGTTGGCGAGGACGTGGCTACCCGTAAGCCCTCCTACCCTCCAATGTATGCGCTTGATAATTCGCAAGAATTCGAACACCTCTGGCGTGACTCAGAAGCAAGCAACGAACAAATCATGGCCGCCCTTGATCGATCAGGCGCTCAAAGCGCTGCACATGGCGCAGCTGCCGAGCAAACCCGCCTGGCTTTCGAAAATCTGGCTACCGCTTCGCCCACCGAACCTGCAGCTTCTGCACTCCGCGGCCTCGCCGACCGGCTGCTCGTTCGGGAATCCTGACCGCGTTTTCGCCCGAAAATACACTAGCATCACGGTTTCATTGCGTCAAAAAGTGAGCATGCTATAATCTCGCGGGATTGCTCCTTTCTAACAATAGAAGGAGCCTTCTTCATATGAAGAGGACTACCAAAGCGCTCGGTGATGTCACCACCGAGACCTCCCAACTCGGTCAGCTGGAGCCCGGGGTTACCCTTCAAGAGCGGTACCTCGTGTTGGCGCTGCATGGTGCGGGCGGCATGAGCTCGGTCTATCGAGCGCGTGATCTCCACTTCCCCAATGTGACAAAAACAGTGGCTGTGAAAGAGATGATCAACATGGCCACTGATCCATCAATGCACGAGATGATTGTGCGCAACTTCGAGCGAGAGGCCGACTTGCTGGCTACGCTCTCGCATCCTGCGATTCCCAGGATATACGACTACTTCACGCACGAGAGCAGCTCGTACCTCGTGATGGAATTTATTGACGGTAAGGATTTGGAAGCAGTCCTTCGAGAATCGGAGGATTTCCTGCCTGAAGATCAAGTTGTGAAGTGGGCCATCGAGCTTTGCGATGTACTGGATTACCTTCACGCCCACAAACCACAACCTGTGATCTTCCGGGATGTGAAGCCTTCCAACATCATGATCGACAGCCATGGCAGTATTCGGTTAATCGACTTCGGCATTGCGCGGGTTTTTCAACCGGGTCAGAAGGGCACCATGATCGGCACAGATGGCTACGCGCCTCCCGAGCAATACCGTGGCGAAGCCTCTCCTGCCGGCGACATGTACGCCTTGGGCGCCACGCTCCACCACTTGCTCACACGGCGCGATCCACGCGCCGAGCCACCTTTTTCGTTCTCTGAGCGACCGATTCGGGATATCAACGATCGGGTTTCGCCGGAATTAGAAGCAACCATCAACGCCGCACTGTCCTACGATCCGGGGGACCGTTTTGCATCGGCTGAGGCAATGAAGACCTCACTGATGTCTGTGGCCAAGGAAACCGGAATATTGGTTTCGCCACGCACGGCGGCGACTGCCGGCCTTCCGCGCAATGAAGTCCAGGAGGTATGGTCCTTCGAATGTGAGGATGAGGTGCGCGGCTCCCCGCTCGTGGTGGATGGCATCGTCTACGTTGGGTGCTACGACAACAATCTTTACGCCCTGGACGCAAAGACCGGCGAGTTTATCTGGAAATTTGCGACGGAGGGGGGAATTGCCAGCAAGCCTGCTTCGGACGACGAGCTGATCTATGTGTCTTCCGAAGACACGCGGATGTACGCACTTTCGGCTGAGAAAGGCACGCTTGCGTGGACCTACTACGCAGGCGGCCCGATTCGCTCCTCACCCGTTGTCTCTGAGGGACATATTTTCGTTGGCGCAGATGATGCCAGATTGCATGTGGTCAACATGTTCAACGGAACCGCCGCCTGGAAGCAGGAAGTCGCTGGTCCCATTCGCTCAACCCCGTTGATCACTGACGAGCGCGTTTACTTCGGCTGCGAAAGCAGTGACTTCTATTGCTATGATTTTCGTGGCGATCTCAAATGGAGATTCGGAAAAGCCAAGCGCGGCATCACCTCTTCACCAATTCTGATCGAGGGCATGCTGTATTTCGGCTGCATGGACTGGTCACTATATGCCGTCGAAGCCGAAGCCGGTTGGCAAATCTGGAAGTTCCGAATGGGTCGGCCCACCATTTCTTCGCCGGTGTTTGCAGAGGGCCGCATCTACACCGGATGTGCTGACGGACGCGTGTACGCGATCGACGCCAAAGGCGGTCGGGAGATATGGCACTTCCAGACGGAGCACCAGGTGACGGGTTCTCCAACCATTTTCGAAGACTCCATTTTCTGCGGTTCAGTTGACGGTTCCATGTACTGCCTTGATATGCGCTCTGGGCGCAAAAGGTGGCAATTTCAAACGGGCGGGCCGATCACTGGCACGCCGACAGTGAGTGACAATCGTATTTATTTCGGTTCCAATGACCACCGCGTGTATGCACTTCTGACCTAATTGCGGAGGCCGGCTAAGGATATATGACTTTTCTGCAGCGCATTTTCGG
>JBHIBY010000041.1:0-23632 GCA_046759305.1 Anaerolineales bacterium | reverse complement strand
GGTTGTGGGGCAGCTCGTACCGCGCCCGGATGCGGTGGGCAAGGTGGATGGCAATGCCAAGTTCGCAGATGACTATTCTTTCCCCGGGATGCTGTATGGAGCCACGCTCCGAGCCGGCACACCCCATGCGGTGCTGCGTAAACTCGACATAAGTGCAGCCAGCAAAGCGGAAGGAGTGGTGGCCGTCCTTACCGCGGAGGACATCCCCGGCGAGACCAATCACGGATTGGTCGTAAAGGATTGGCCAACCCTGGTGGGCGTCGATGAGAAGGTTCGCTATGTGGGAGATGCGGTCGCCATCGTCGCGGCAGACACTCAAGAGTCAGCGCGGCGAGCGCTAGATCTCATCGAAGTCGAGTATGAAGAGCTCCCGTTAGTTTCGGATCCTGTGAGCGCTCGTGCAGACGACGCGCCGAACGTGCATGAAGACGGCAATTTGCTCAAACACATCAAGGTCCGTAAAGGTGATCTGGATGCGGGCTTTAAAGAGGCCGACATCGTTCTCGAAGACACTTACCACACCGCCATTACCGAACACGCCTACCTCGAACCCGAGTGTGCCATCGCTCGGCTCACGAATGAGGGGCGCATTGAAGTCTATGTGGGATCGCAGATACCGTACGCGGACCGTAGTCAGATCGCACGTTGCCTGGGTATAGCTGATGAGGAAGTGCGGGTAATTGGAACGCTCATCGGCGGTGGTTTTGGCGGTAAAGAAGACATCGCAGGACAGATCCACGCCGCGATGCTGGCGAAGGCAACCGGGCGACCGGTCAAGATCCTCTACGACCGCCACGAGAGTTTGTTGGTTCACCCCAAGCGGCATGCCACACAAATCCGCGTGAAGCTGGGTGCAATGGAGGACGGGACACTCGTGGCGGCGGAGACGGAACTCTATGGCGATACCGGTGCATACGCCTCGCTCGGCGAAAAAGTCATGACGCGCGCCACCACGCACTCCGCCGGGCCGTACATCGTCCCGCATGTCAAGGCCGATTGTTACGCAATGTACACTAACAATCCGCCGGCGGGCGCGTTCCGTGGATTCGGAGTGACCCAATCCGCGTTCGCGGTCGAATCCCTTATCGATGATCTGGCCGAACAGATCGGGATGGACCCGATTGAATTGCGGTTGAAGAATGCTTTGAAAGTTGGTTCGGTAGCTAACACGGGGCAGGAGCTGCGGGAAAGCGCCGGGTTGGTTGAGTGCATCGATGAGGTGTCGGCAAAGATGCATGAGTTCTCATCAGAGCCTTTCATCGCTCAGACGCCCGATGGTCAGCCTCGTGAAAGACGCGCCTGGGGCCTCGCGGCCGCCTACAAAAACACAGGCCTGGGAGGTGGAGCACCGGACAAAGCCTCTGCGGAGGTCGAGCTCTTCGAGGATGGGATGGCGGAGGTCAGGACCTCCTCTGCCGAGATCGGGCAAGGATTGATCGCGGTGGTCCAAATGATCGCTGCAGAAGAACTCACGGTGCCGGCTCATCGGGTGCGTGTGCTGCTCTCCGATACCGATCTCACTCCGGACGGTGGACCAACGACCGCTTCACGACATACATATGTGACTGGCAACGCAGTTCGACATGCGACGAACGTAGTCAAGCAAGCTGTAGCTTCTACGCTGGCGGAGCACTATGACGTTCCACCAACGCAGGTCGAATTCCATGAAGGTCTGGCACAGGTCAACGGCCACAAGGTTGAACTTGGCGATGCGGTAGAAATAATGAAGGAAGAAGGCAGAGACGCTCGAGCGACCTATGAATATTGGGCTCCTCCTACGCAGGCACTGGGCACCGGTGGCGACATGCACTTTGCCTTTTCGTTTGCTGCTCAGGCAGCAGAAGTCGAAGTGGATCTGGATACCGGCGAAGTAGATGTGTTGCGAGTAATCGCCGCCAACGATGTGGGCAAGGTGATCAATCCGCTCGGTTTTCTTGGGCAGGTCGAAGGCGGCGTGATGATGGGATTAGGGAATGCCATCACGGAGCAGTTCATCGTAGAGCAGGGAAGGGTGATCACCGATCGTCTCGCTCGATACAGGATACCGGGAATCATGCAGACGCCAGAGATCGTGTCCATCCCGGTTGAGCACCCGGCGGCCGACGGACCGTACGGCGCTAAAGGGGTCGGCGAGATTTCAAGCATTCCCACCACGCCGGCAATAACCAACGCCATATTCCACGCCTGTGGCGTGAGGATCAAGAGCCTGCCCGTCGATCAGGACTGGTTGGCTCTGGAAATTGCGCGTAAGAGCGAGCCGAATTAACATAAGTGTTCAGCCGTGAAGACGTCCGAGTGCGAGTGGGGGTACTGAAAGGCAAGGCGGGTTAACATAAGTGCTCGATCGAGAAAGGGGAGTTGTACAGATCAGTCATGTTTCCACCGACCCGGAACTGCTGAGATTGCCTGACGCGGCGACAACAAATAACATAAGTGCACGGCCAAGAAAAGGTCGATGTGTGGGATGGTATTCCGCCCACCAAACATGAGCAGCTCGAGATTGCTCACCGAAGCGATACGAGTTAACATAAGTGCGTACGCAATATAGACATTCTAGAGTGAGCTGAAATGCTGATTCAAAACGCTAACATCATCACCTGGGGAGAACCCAACCAGATCCTCGAAGATCATGGCCTGTACATCGAGGGAGGCTTGATCCGTGAGCTGGGCTCGAGCGAGGAACTAGCAGCTAAGTACAAGGACGAGGAAAGCCTGGATGCCAAAGGTCAGTACGTTATGCCGGGCAATATCTGCGCCCACACCCACTTCTATGGAGCATTTGCGCGCGGGATGGCCATACCCGGGCCGGCACCGAAGGACTTCCCAGAGATCCTTGAAAAGCTCTGGTGGCCGCTGGATAAGGCACTCTCCGATGAAGACGTTCGCTACTCGGCACTCGTGTCGCTGGTGGATGCAATCAAGCACGGCACCACCACGCTCATCGACCACCACGCCTCCCCCAACGCCATCGATGGCTCGCTGGATACGATCGGCCGCACCGTGGACGAGGCGGGATTACGAGCCGTGCTCTGCTACGAAGTTACCGATCGGGACGGAGGTGACAAAGCAAAGGCCGGGATCGCGGAAAACCTGCGCTTCATGGAGCGGTGCGCCGCAGAAACTCCGGCCGATGGCCGACTGGCAGCGACCTTCGGATTGCATGCCAGCCTGACCTTATCGGACGAGACCTTGGATGCTTGCGCCAACCAAGCGCCCACTGGAGCCGGCTTCCATATTCATGTGGCAGAGCATGAGGCCGATGAGGATGACAGCCAGGCCAAGGCCGGAATGCGTGTGGTCGAGCGCCTGGCGAAGCATGGTATCCTGAGCGAGAGCACGATCGTGGCTCACGCCATACACGTCGATCCCAACGAGATTGAAATTCTCGCGGACAGCGGCAGCTGGGTCAGCCATCAGCCACGGTCGAACATGAACAACGCCGTCGGTGTAGCGGAGGTAGAAGCGATGCTACGCGCTGGCGTCAATGTTTGCCTGGGTAACGATGGTTTTTCGAATGCCATGTGGGAAGAGTGGAAGACCGCTTACCTGGTACATAAGGTGTGGCGGCGGGACCCCCGGCGGATGGGCGGTGGGGACATCATCCATTTTGCCGTGCACGGCAATTCGGCCTTGGCGAGCAAATTCTTTCCCGGCGGTCCGGTCGGGGTGATTGAACCCGGAGCGCATGCCGATCTGATCTTTGTCGATTACCATCCGACCACACCCCTGTCCACTGATAACCTCCCCTGGCACATCCTATTCGGCTATCATGAATCCATGGTAACTACGACCATTGTGGCCGGCAACGTGCTGATGCGTGATAGGGAGCTTCTCACTTTGGACGAAGCGCAGATTACCGCCCGATCTCGGGAATTGGCCCCAGCTGTCTGGGACCGCTATCAAAACAACGTTCCTATGGAGCATAAATGACCGATCGATTGATCCTGACGCTGGCAATTCTCGGTGGAACTGGCAACGAAGGTACCGGACTGGCATTCCGCTGGGCCAAAGCCGGTTACCACGTGATCATAGGGTCTCGCTCGAGCAAGAAGGCGAAACGAATCGCAACTGAGCTGAACGAACGCCTGGAGCGGGATTTCGTGGAGGGCATGCGAAACGCAGATGCCGCACGAGTCTGCGACATTGCGGTTCTAACGGTACCTTATTCCGCACAGCGAGACACCTTAAAGCCTCTCAAGACTGAACTTGCTGGTAAGTTGCTGGTAGATGTCACAGTTCCGCTGGATGATGAAGATGCGGGGGTGGTCAAGATGCCGGCGGCTGGCAGCGCAGCGCAAGAGGCGCAGGAGATCCTCGGGGATGAAGTTTCTGTCACGGCCGCATTCCACGTCGTTTCTCATACTCATCTCCATCGAGAGGGTCCAATCGCAAGCGACGTGCTCGTCTGCGGAGATAGCGAGGGAGCAAAAGAGCAGACCATGCAGCTGGTAGCCGCGGCCGGGCTCGCCGGCTGGGACGCGGGCGGCCTGCAGAATTCAGTCGTAGCTGAAGGCCTCGTACCCGTACTAATCGGCATCAACAAACGCTACAAAATCAAGTCGGCCGGCATCCGGATCACCGGAGAGCAGGCGCCGACTTAGCCAAACACACAATGCAGATGACTTTGACCGCCCTGCCGGGGATCCCGTTGGTTCGTCCCGGGGATGACCTGGCAGGGCTGATTCTCGCCAGCGCCGAGCGAGGCAGGATCGAGCTAGAGACGGGCGATGTGCTGGCCGTAGCCCAAAAGGTTGTATCGAAAGCCGAAGACCGAACCGTCGACCTTAATCTGATCCACCCCTCCCAGGCCGCCCAGGAGCTTGCTGAGGAGTCACAAAAGGATGCTCGATTGGTCGAGGTAATCCTTTCCGAGTCCAGGGAAGTCCTGAGGGTGCGAGCCGGCTTGATCATCGTTGAGCACCGCCTGGGTTTCGTTTGTGCCAATGCCGGAGTGGATCACTCCAATGTCGAAGGTAATCAAACCGTGCTGCTGCTGCCGACGAATCCGGAGCGATCAGCGAATGAGTTTCGAGAGTCTCTCGAGCGAGCCACTGGGGCATCGCTTGGAGTGTTGATCATCGATTCACATGGACGCGCATGGCGCATGGGCACAGAGGGTGTCGCAATCGGCGTTAGTGGAATACCGGCTTTGTTGGACATGCGGGGACAGCCAGATTTATACGGCCGGGAGCTCGAAGTCACTCAAGTAGGTGTGGCGGATGAGCTGGCGGCCGCGGCTTCGCTGGTGATGGGGCAAGCCGACGAGCAGCGACCCGTGATTCACATCCGCGGCTTCCCATACGTGCTCAGGGAAGGTTCCATTCAGGAAATCTTGAGGCCCAGAGAATTAGATCTCTTTCGATAATCACCGCTCAGCCTGGACGCAATCAGTACCCTTGATGATCGTACCCTAGGAGAAACTCATGCTTCCCGAAAGCCATCTCGATCTGCTCTCCGATGAGAAGCCATCACTTGCCTATTTAGCGACCACAATGCCCGATGGGAGCCCGCAGGTTACGCCGATATGGTTTTCGTATAGCAACGGCGAACTTTGGATCAACACGCGGACAGGCCGGGTGAAAGAAAAAAATATGTCGGCCCGACCCCAGGTTGCACTGGTGATACAGGATCCGAGCGAGACCTACCGCTTCCTCCAAATCCGCGGGGAGGCATCGGGACCGATTCAGGATGGCGCAGTTGAACATATCGATCGACTATCGCACAAGTACGATGGCAAGCCGTTTCGATCCTTGCTCCCAAACGAGGGGCGCGTGATCTTCAAAATCGACCCACGGTCGGTGAGTGTAGAAGAATGAGCTCCGGGCCGGCAGAATTCGAAGCTCTGGCAAACAGCAGGATGTCCGTTCGCCAATTTAGCGACACTCCGCTGGAATTAGAACTTGTGGACCGGCTGCTCTCCACGGCATGCCAGGCGCCTTCGGCGCACAATCGACAGCCATGGCGGTTCGCGGTGCTATCAGATTTCGAGGTTAGAGACAATCTAGCGCGTGCCATGGGCGAGAAGCTGCGCTCTGATCGCACGGCGGACGGTGACGATCCGCAGGATATTGAGAGGGACGTCGAGCGCTCATGGAATCGGATCACCGGAGCACCCGTGGCGATCCTGGTCTGCTTGACCATGGAAGATATGGATGATTATCCGGATCGGGAGCGCAGACGCGCCGAGTATCGCATGGCTTTGCAAGGGGTGGGCATGGCGGGTGAAAACCTGCTGCTCGCAGCGCATGCACATGGATTGGGGGCGTGCTGGATGTGCGCTCCGCTCTTTGCGCAAGAAGAGGCGGTTGAAGCGCTCAGTCTTCCATCGACCTGGGAACCTCAGGGCCTGGTGCTTCTCGGCTGGCCAGCGGGGCCGGGGAAATTTCGGGAGCGCCGGGCGCTGGATGAGGTAGCGGTCTACCTTTAGAGAAATATGTGTATAGCCAGATTGGTCTGGAGGGACCGAGAAAATAGGGCGAGGCCGCAGTCATGAAGGTAGCAGCGCTGGCAGGTGGTGTAGGGGGCGCGAAGTTGGTCGATGGTCTGGCAGGAATCATGCCCGCGGACGATCTGACTGTGGTCGTTAACACCGGAGACGATTTTGAACACCTCGGCTTGAGCATCTCTCCTGATCTCGATACCGTGATTTACACGCTGGCCGGCGTGGCCAATCCCGAGACGGGGTGGGGAAGAGCGGATGAGACGTGGGTTTTTCTGGAGACGCTTGAGGTGCTCGGCGGCCCCACCTGGTTCCGATTGGGAGACCGTGATCTGGCACTTCACGCCGAGCGCACTCGAAGGCTCAGCCACGGAGAGGCACTGTCCGAGGTCACCGCAGACTTCTGCGATGCGCTGAACATCGAGGTGCGCGTGCTTCCAATGTCGGACGACCCCATTCACACGATCGTACATACCGATGAGGGTGAGCTTGCGTTCCAGGAATACTTTGTGGCACGCGCTTGCGAGCCGCTGGTTCGTTCCTTTGAGTTTCATGGGGCGGACACTGCTGCTCCTGCCTCAGGAGTGATCGAGGCTCTGATCGAGGCTGACTTAGTCATCTTCTGCCCATCAAATCCCTGGGTGAGCCTCGATCCCATCCTGGCTGTGCCCGGCATTCAAGAGGCGGTGGAGGGTAGGCCGAGCATTGGGGTGTCGCCGATCATAGGTGGGAAGGCATTGAAGGGCCCCGCGGCAAAGATGTACGCGGAATTAGGCGTGGAGCCATCCCCCTTCGAGGTCGCCCAACACTTTCTGATGCTGGATGCCATTGTGATTGACGCGGTAGATGCGGAGTGGATAGAACCCATCCGCGATCTTGGCATGCAGCCTTTCGTCACCAATACAGTGATGGACTCGGATAAGGCTCGACTACGGTTGGCACAAGAGGTGCTTGAATTTGTCGGTGAACTAGAGATCGCGCTTTGAGTATCTGGGCAATTGTTCCGGTCAAAGCACTGGAGGAGAGCAAGTCACGCTTGCGCCATGTGCGGACTCCGAACCAGCGCATGGAGCTAAGCCGAACGATGCTTCTGCAAACGCTGAGTGTGCTCCGGGAAGTTAAGCAGATCGAGAGGACGCTGGTCGTGAGCAAGGATCCGACGGTGCTTGACCTGGCAGTAGAGCAAGGAGCTGATGCGTTAGAAGAAGGTGGCGTACCCGCGCTCAACAAGGGATTGAGCCAGGCAACGGAATTCGCAGAGGAGTCGCAGGCCGAGGGAATCCTGGTCCTTCCCGCGGATCTACCTTTGGTACAGGCATCTGACGTGCAAGCCTTGATCGAGCATGCTCAAGACCCGCCCGTAGTTGTAGTCGCACCCGATCGGAGACAGATCGGCACCAATGCTTTATTGGTGGCTCCCCCAGGTACGATAGAATATGAATTCGGGCCAGACAGTTACAATCGCCACCTCCGACGAGCGGAGGCATCCGGTGCTCGGATCAAGATCGTTGAGCTACCGGCGCTTGGCCTGGATGTAGATGCCCCCGAAGACCTTGAAATCTATAAAGACTACGTCGCCCTGATTGGAGAGTAGGAATTTGGCTATCGACCGAGTCGCACTTTATCTGCAAGACGCACATGACCTCCGCGATGGTTTGCACTACGCTAAGTATGCGGAAGAAAAGGGCTTCGAAGCGGTCTGGCAAGCTGAATCCAGGCTCGTGCGCGATGCCATCGTACCCATGGCGGGCTACGCGGCGGTCACCGAAAATCTCAAAGTAGGGTCTGGAGTCATCAACAACTGGACCCGCAACATCGGATTGCTGGCCGCCACATTCCTCACTCTCGACGATCTTGCCCCCGGCCGCGTGATTTGTGGAATCGGAGCCTGGTGGGATCCGCTCGCCCGGAACGTGGGTATCGAGCGACGAAAGCCACTGACCGCGATGCGCGAGACGGTGGAACTGCTACGCCGGTTGCTCAATATGGAACGCGTGACTTTTCAGGGTGAATTTCATTCCGTGGAAGGGATTGAGCTCGACGTTGTCCATGGACGTCGGGAGCCGCGCGAGGTCCCCATCATGATTGGGGCCACCGGGCTCAAGATGATGGAGCTTGCGGGAGAGATTGGTGACGGGGTGGTGCTGAATTACTGCGTCCCGCCAGAGTACAACGACGATGCACTGGAGCATCTTGAGATCGGGGCTAAGCGCGCGGGGCGTACTTTGGATGACCTCGATCGACCCCAGCTTGTGGTGTGCTCCGTCGACGCGGACAGGGAGCTGGCGCTCGATACCAGTCGGGAGCTCCTCACGCAATACCTGGCTCAGCAGCCCCATATCGCAAAGGCCAGCGGCGTCTCACAGGAAATCGTTGACGAGATCCAGTCCATTTTAGGCTGGCCGGCCACGCATGAAGAGATCCAAACGGCCAAGTACTTGGTGCCCGATGAATTGATAGTGCGCATCACGGCTTCCGGAACGCCGGAGGAGGCGCGTGCAAAAGTTCAAGAGTACATTGATCATGGAGCAACAACTCCCATTCTCTACCCGGTTGGCGGAGATGTGGAACTGCTCGTGGATACATTCAGCCCTTTGAACTGACCTACGGAGACCTTCATGGCAGATCCCAGTCGGCAACTCACCAAGCAGCCAAACTCCAAACACTGTTTCGTGTGCGGGCTCGAAAACCATCACGGCCTGCAACTTGCCTTCTACCAAGATGAAAGCGGAACCGTATTCACGGAGACTACGGTGCCGGATCAGTTTCAAGGCTATCCCGGTACCGTGCACGGAGGAATTGTGGCTGCCCTGCTAGATGAGATTGCTGGGAGGGCTGCCATGGTGGAGGATTCTAAAGAATTCAAAGTGACTGCGAGGATGACCCTGCGCTATCGGAGGAAAGTACCGACTGGCGAGCCGCTGCAAATGATCGGTTGGATCGAACATGAGGGAGGGCGAGCCGCAAAGGCCACCGCTGAAATCCGGCTTCCCGATGGAAGCCTGGGAGCTGAAGCGGAAGCTCTCCTGGTAGATTACCCAGATCCGTTTGCCGAAGGTGGGGAGCTGGGACGGCTGGGTTGGAAGGTGTATCCGGATTGAATTCCGACTGAGCTGCGCTTCTGCCCCGGCCGCCGGACGCTCGAACTGAATTCCGACCGGGCTGCGCTTCTGCAACGGCTGCCAGACGCTAGAATGAATCTATGACTGCCCTCCACTATCACCGCCCTCAAACGCTCGAAGCAGCCCTCGAATTGCTGAAACAAGGTGTACCGCTTGCCGGCGGCACGCGGCTGACTCCGAGCCTGCGGGGAGTCGGAGCACTTGTCGATCTACAAGATTTGGGCCTCGATCGTATCAATTCAACCGACGGTACCCTGATATTTGGGGGGACTGCGACTCTTCAAGGATTGATCGACAGTGACCTCCCGCTCCCGGAGGACCTGGTACGTGCAACCCGGCTGGAAGCCGGTTGGAACATCCGCAATAAGGCCACCATCGCGGGAACGATTGTGACTGGGGATGGACGCTCGCCGCTGCTTACAACGCTACTTGCATTGGGTGTCGAACTGGAATTCACGCCGGGTGCGGTACGTGTCTCGCTCGATGAGGTTCTGGCGCGTGGCGACGATCGGACTGCCGGCAAGCTGATCACGACAATTCGCGCTGCCAAGTCAAACCACTTGCGCTATGCGCAGGTAGCGCGCTCGCCCGCGGATCGGCCGATGATATGCGTGGCGGTGGATCAAACGGGATCCACGGCACGAGTCGCCCTCGGCGGGTTCGGTTCTCATCCATTGCTGATAGTGGCCTCCGAAGTGCAGGAGGCCGCAGATCTGGCCAGAGCTCTGTACGCGGATGCGGGCGACCAGTGGGCCAGCGCCGAGTATCGCTCTTCCGCGGCAGCCACTCTGGTAGCTAGAGTGTTCGCGGAGGTGCGGTCGGTATGAGGCCTATGTTCCGAATCCCACTCCTCCGAAGCTGCCAAGCGGGTGGTCAGGACGCTCACTCAGGTGCAAGCGGAAGGCTTCGAAGCTTCCGCCTAGGTCGTCCGCAATGAAGATTGAATTTGGCCTGAACGGTATGCCAATCGAGCTGGATGTTCCTGCCTCCACACTGCTGCTTGCAGCTTTGCGGGATCACCTTGCAGTATTTAGCGTCAAGCACGGCTGCGAGACCGGGGAATGCGGCGCCTGCACCGTTCTGATGGACGGATTGCCGGTCAATACTTGTGTCATGCTTGCCGCGCAAGCGGAAGGGAAAGAGCTTCAGACTATCGAAGCGGTCGGTCAACATCCTGAATTGGGATGGCGACGCACCGATGGCTTGAACCCCATTCAAGAAGCGTTCGTCGAGACTGGGGCCATCCAATGTGGCTTCTGCACACCTGCCATGGTGCTCGCAGCACAATCGCTGCTGAATGACAAAACATCCCCGAGTGAGCAAGAGGTTCGTGAAGCGCTATCTGGAATTCTCTGCCGCTGCACCGGCTACTTAAAACCGATTCAGGCGATCCTACGCGCGGCAGCTGTGTTCCGAGGGGAAACCCCCGAGCCGATCGAAGGCGCGATCCCGGCTCCACCGGAGTTGTTCGGAATGCCGGACGATACGGCACCCGCTGCAGGCAGCCCAGATTTAGGGCCGGCGCTTATTACGCGGGTGATGCCGCGCATCAAGGTTGCACCCGAGGTTGAGTCGCTCCGGACCGTCGGAAAGCCGGCTCGCAAAGTCGACGCGGTCAAGTTAGCTCAGGGTAAGCCGGCGTTTGCAGCGGACATCGAAATGAGAGGCATGCTGGTTGCCAAAATCCTGAAGAGCCCGGTGGCACATGCCCGCATCAAGAAGATCGATGCCACGAAGGCGAGAGTACATCCAGGTGTGGCGGCAGTGCTCACCTGGGAAGACCTTCCACGAGTGGTGTACTCGACGGCTGGGCAATCGGATCCCATTCCGGGGCCGCTCGATGCATTCTCATTAGATAAAAAGGTGCGCTTCGTAGGCGATCGAGTGGCGATGGTGGCGGCTGAGACCGAACAAGCAGCTCAGGAGGCAGTCGAGTTGATCGAAGTCGAGTACGAAGAGCTGCCAGCGATCCTGGATTCACGCAAAGCTATGGCGGATGATTCGCCTCAGATTCACGATGAGCCGGAATACGTTAATTTTGATGAGTCAGACCCCAGCCGCAATCTGGCAGCCGAGATCCATATCGATATCGGCGATGTCGATAAGGGATTTGAAGCGGCGGATCTCATTATGGAGGGAACCTATGAGGTCCCCAAGGTTCAGCAGGCTCACATTGAGCCGCACGTTGTGTTGACCTATTGGGATGAGGACGATCGCCTGGTCATCCGAACCAGCACACAAGTCCCGTTTCATGTCCGGCGGCAGATGGCGCCGGTGCTCGGGCTGCCTCCCAAACGAATTCGAGTGGTCAAGCCACGCATCGGCGGCGGATTTGGCGGCAAGCAGGAAGTGATGATTGAAGACGTCGCCGCGCACCTGACGATCGCAACCGGACGACCGGTGCGGTTTGAGTACACCCGCGCGGAAGAGTTCCATGCTGGCCGATCGCGGCATCCGATGCGCATCAATATGAAGACCGGCGTGAAATTAGATGGCACGATCACCGCCAATGAGATGCGGTGCCTGAGCGATACCGGCGCCTACGGCTGCCACGCACTGACCGTTACTGGCAATACAGGTCACAAGAGCATGGCGCTCTATGTGGGGGACGGTGAATATCGTGAAGCACCGAACATTCGCTTTCATGCGGACGTGGTCTATACCAATACACCCCCCTCAGGCGCCTACCGTGGGTACGGCGTCCCTCAGGGCTTTTGGGCAGTTGAGCGGCAAATGGAGATCATCGCCAAACAGATAAGAATGGATCCCATTGAATTTCGATTGAAGAACGCGCTAAGGGCTGGTGAGCTGCAGCCCTTTAGCACCGCCTGGTCGGAAGGGCGCGAGCCCAGTCCAGAAACCATCAACACCAATGGGCTGGAGGAGTGTGTGGAGCAGGGTATCGCCGCCACAAGCTGGAGCGACAAATTTGGACAAGAAGAGTGGCACACGGTTCCCGGGAAACCCTACCTTCGCCGCGGCATCGGTGTGGCGCTGGTGATGCAGGGAACAGCTATTCCCTATCTCGATATGGGCGGGGCCAGCATCAAGATCAATGACGACGGGTCCTTCAACCTCCTGGTCGGGGCTACCGATCTGGGAACTGGATCCGATACAGTCTTGGCTCAACAGGCGGCAGAGGTGCTGGGTGTACCGCTTGAGGACGTCGTCATCTATTCCTCAGACACCGACTTCACCCCCTTTGATAAAGGGGCCTATGCCTCAAGTACGACCTATATCTCTGGCGCGGCTGTGGTCGGCGCCGCGGAACAGGCCGCCGCGCGCATTCGAGCGAGAGCTGCACGCATGATTTCCGAAAAAGGGGGGAAAGCGGTCAAGCCGGAACAGATGAGCCTGGACGACGGTCAGGCCTGGGCTCCGGATGGGCGCTCAGTCAGCATGCAAGATGTGGCGCTCAATGCGCTGCATCACGAGGATCAGGAACAGATCATGGGAGTGGCCTCTTACGTCTCCCCGGTTGCGCCGCCCCCATTTGCGGCTCAATTCGCGGAAGTGACAGTAGATATTGAGACCGGGCAGGTCACGGTGGATCGATTGGTCATGGCGGTTGACTCCGGGGTGATTGTGAATCCGCTCACTGCCTCGGGTCAGATCGAAGGTGGGATGACCCAGGCCTTGGGATACGCGGTAAGCGAAGAGATGTTATATGACGAGGCCGGTCAGCCACGCGAATTGGATTTCACGGACTACCATATCTTTGCCGCGCATGAGATGCCGGAGCTGGAAACCTTGTTCATTGAGACCTTTGAGCCTTCCCATCCCTTTGGAGTGAAAGCGGTTGCGGAAATCCCAATGGACGGAGTGGCACCGGCGGTGGGGAACGCGGTGCAGGACGCCTGCGGCGCTAACGTCAAGGTTGCGCCCGTGACCCCGGAACGAATCTGGCGTGCGTTGAACGCGGATGCCTGATCCAGGCATCCGTATTTACGCCCGTATTGCAGAGCTGCAGGAAGCCGGCAAGTCCGTGGTGATTGCTACGGTAGTACGTACAGCCGGATCGGTCCCCAGGCACGAAGGCGCGCGCATGCTCATTCACCCTGACGGTCAGATCGAAGGAAGCGTGGGGGGCGGCGAGCTCGAAAGCCGAGTCATAGAAGCCGGGCTGAAGGCCCTAAAGGGTGGTCCGCCGAAGAGCCTGCATTATGAGTTCCGCGACATTGAGCAGGGGGATGTGGGTGTTTGCGGCGGAGAGATGGAGGTGTTCGTGGAGGCAGTGAGACCGTCAGCAACGGTGGTCGTGGTCGGTGGGGGGCATGTCGGAAGCTCGGTTGCCCATTTAGCCCATTGGTTGGGTTTTCGCGTAGTGGTGACCGATGACCGACCCGAATTCGCCACCCCCGATGCAGTCCCTGAAGCCGATGAGTACATATTAGCGCCACTGGCTGAATTGACCGAAAAGATCAAAATCACACCTGAAACCTATGTGATGCTGACCACGCGCGGGGTGCCTATCGATGTGGATGGGCTGCCGCGGCTCCTGGATAGCAAAGCCGGATACATCGGAGTTATCGGATCGAAGCGCCGCTGGGATACCTGCGCACAGCAATTGGCTGAGCAGGGAATCCCGGACGAAAAGCTTGCGCGGGTCGTTTCGCCAATGGGGCTCGAACTCAACGCTGAGACGCCGGAAGAAATCGCGGTGAGCATGCTGGCCGAGATCATTATGCTGCGCCGAGGCGGCAGCGGCGAGCCTATGGCACATGATCCCAAGCTGCGGAATCAGGCTTGAGCCCTGGGGAGAACTGAGCAGCTCATGTGGGAGCACTATCACACCGTCGGTTCGGTTGATGAGGCCGTCGAGCTGTTGGATAAATACACCGGCTCAGCCCGGATCGTCGCTGGCGCGACGGATCTGATCCTCGAACTCGAGGGTGGCTTGCGGCCGGAAGTGCACGGTCTGATCGATATCACACGCATTCCCGACTTAGATATCATCACGCGCGACGACGATGGATGGATCCACCTCGGTCCGCTTGTCACACACAACCACTGCGCCGTTTCTGAGCTGATCGTTGAGCACGCATACGCACTGGCGCGCGCCTGCTGGGAGGTTGGCGCACCTCAAATTCGCAATCGGGGGACGGTTGCTGGAAATTTGATCACCGCCTCGCCTGCAAACGATTCGATCACACCGCTCATGGCGCTTGGTGCGCAGGTGACCCTGCGATCTCGTTCCGGTGAGCGAACGGTTCCGCTGGCAGACTTTTACACCGGGGTTCGCAAGACCATCATGCGGGACGATGAGTTCATGGCCGATATCGCATTTCCTGCTCCGTCTGAAGGCACCCGTTCGTCATTTGTAAAGTTGGGTTTGCGCCGCGCACAAGCGATTTCTATCGTGAACGTGGCCGCGGTTCTTCAAATGCAGGGTTCCGATGTGGTGGATGCGGCCATCGCGTTGGGTTCTGTGACTCCGACGATAGTGCGCGCTAAGGCTGCAGAGGATTATTTGCGCGGCAAATCGCTCGACGACGAAATAATTCGGCAAGTGAGCGAGTTTGCCGCTGAAGACGCCTCGCCCATCGATGACGTTCGAGGCTCCGCTCGATATCGAATGCAGATGGTGCGCGTGTGCACCCGCAGGGCGCTACAAAGTCTGGCAGTGGGAAGCGAGCGATCCGACTATCCAGAGGCTCCGGTGACTCTTTGGGGTCCGGGTGAATTTCACTGGTCGCGTGAACTCCCCCAATCGACCATTCATCCTGGTCCGATTGAAACTGTGATCAACGGCCGTCCTTATCAGTTCGGAACGGGATCGGGGAAGACGATGCTTAGATTATTGAGGGAAGACGGAGGTCTCACCGGCACCAAGGAAGGCTGCGCGGAGGGTGAGTGCGGCGCTTGCACCATCGAGCTGGATGGAATGGCGGTCATGGCTTGTATGGTACCTGCCCCAAGAGCGCACGGCGCGGAGATCCGCACGGTAGAAGGTTTGGCAAGTGATGGCGCTCTGCATCCCATTCAGCAGGGATTCATTGAAGAGGGCGCGGTTCAGTGCGGATACTGCACGCCCGGATTTCTAATGTCGGGCGCCATGTTGTTGGAGGAGAGGAGCGATCCGGATTCAGGTGAGATACGTGAATCCATCACTGGCAACCTGTGCCGCTGTACGGGATACTATTCGATCGTAAGCGCTTTTGAACGCGCGGCCGATCTCGGTGGGGGTAGCTCCAATTCGCCGTAGACGGCGGGATAGGTCGTAGCTAAAATAGGAGCTGTCGGTCCATCCTCTTGCGCATAGCCATATCAGGATCGTAGGGATCGGGCCAGGCGAGAATTTCTTACAGCGAAGTGCCAATATGGCGCGTTAGCTTGCGAGCGAGGCGCAAAGCAATCGGTCTTGTGCCTATAAGGCTTATCACTGGCGAAGTTGGGTGAGAATTGAGGAAGTCTCAGGTCGTTGAAGATTGATAGCTGGGGATGGTGAGTTGAAATCAAGTCATATTCTTTGATGGGGACTAACCGGACGGGAGGGACACATGGGTAGAAGAAGCTCATGGCAGTTCCAGCAACACGAGCGAGAACGCAGGGAAGCCGCACGCATGAACCCCGTTTGGCGCGGGGTCGGCTGTCTGCTGGTCGTATTAATTGGCGCGCTAGGATACCTGTTCGCTAATTGGTTCCTGGTTCAGAACTCAATCAACCGGTGGATCTTCTTGCCGGCAAAGGTCATCAATCCCAACATACCGGGATTCGGCGATCTGCTTGCGGGCGGCAATCTGGTGAGGATCGTGGTCGCATTGACATTTCTATTGTTCGCCTTTGCGTTCATGAATTTCTTTTACGCTATCTTTTTTCCTGTAAAGCCTGGAGAGTACGACCTCCCCACGCCGAAGCGCCGGCGAAAACCTCGCCGCTAGCGCGCCACCTACAATCTAGGAGCCGGAGGAAACACACTTGATCGGTGAATCGGTTTCGCGCGTCGATGCACTTGCCAAGGCGACGGGAGACGCGCTGTTCCCAGGCGATATCGATATGCCCAATCAGGCCTACATGAAGATCCTCTTTGCAGGCCGTCCGCATGCAATCATCCACAGCATCGACACTTCTGCGGCCGGAGCGCTTGAAGGTGTACTGGCCGTCTTTACCGCCAAAGATGTGCCTGTAAATGAATATGGAATGATCCTCGATGATCAACCGGTTCTATGCGGGCCGGGATCGAGCAAGCCCCATGCGGACAGAGTGCGCTTTGTGGGTGACCAGGTGGCGCTGGTCGTCGCCGAGACAGAGAAGATCGCGGCAAACGCGACGAGTTTGATCAATGTCGAATACGAAGATCTCCCGGTAACCACCGACCCAGATGAGGCCATGCAGCAGGGTGCCCTGCTGCTTCATCCGGATCGGGATAGCAACATTTTTCAACACAACCGCATTCGTACGGGTGAGGTCGAGCAAGCCTTCGCTGAAGCAGCGGTCGTGGTCGAAAGTGAATATCGCACTCCCGTCCAAGAGCATGCCTATCTACAGCCTGAGGCTGGGCTCGCCTACATCGATGACGAGGGGCGCGTGACGGTTGAAGTAGCTGGACAGTGGACCCATGAAGATCAGGAAGAAATCGCTCACGCACTGGATCTTCCACTGGATAAGGTCCGCGTGAAATACGCTGCTGTAGGTGGGGCATTCGGCGGACGGGAAGACATGTCGGTGCAGATCGTACTGGCACTGGCGGCATGGAGGCTTCAACAGTCCGGGATCGATCGACCAGTCAAGATCATCTGGTCGCGCGAGGAATCGATCGCTGGCCACCACAAGCGGCATCCCTTCATTCTTCGCTCCAAATGGGGGGCGGACGCAGAAGGCAAGCTGCTGGCAGCGGAGGTGCAGGTCATTCAGGACGGCGGGGCTTATGCCTACACTTCGACCAAGGTCTTGGGCAACGCCACGTTGATGTGCACCGGCCCATACTTCATCCCCAATGTCAAGGTAGATGCCTATTCCGTGTATACCAATCACATACCGGGAGGCGCATTTCGCGGTTTTGGTGGGCCTCAGGCAGCATTCGAAGCCGAGATGCAGATCGATAAGGTGGCTGCGGCGCTGGATCTCGATCCGGTGGAGATGCGTGCTCGCAACGTATTAAAGGAAGGCGATCTGCTGCCCGTTGGATCTCCTCTTCCCCAAGGCGTGACTCTCGATCGGGTGATTGAAAGCTGCGCAGAAGAAGCTGGGTGGGATCGAAGCGATAAAGGCTGGGCAGCACCCTCGGCGCCGCAGCCGCAAGAGCCATACCTGCGACGGGGAATCGGATTCGCCTGCGGTTTCAAGAACGTGGGATTTTCCTTCGGGTTTCCGGAGGAGTGTTGGGCTACGGTAGAACTCCACGGTCGTGCAGAGATTGAAGAGGTCGTGCTGCGGCATGCGGGTGCGGAGGTGGGGCAGGGCGCCCATACAGCCCTGGTGCAGATGACAGCCGAGGCGGTCGGTGTGCCGCTCCACAAAGTCCGGCTCGATCCGTCTGATACCGCTTCCAGTGAAAATTCCGGTTCGGCCTCCGCCTCACGCATGACGTTTATGGCCGGCCATGCGATTCGCGGCGCAGTGGAAGCGGCGATAGTGAAGTGGCAGGATGAAGATCGCCCAGCGATCGCAAAATATCAATATCGGCCGCCTCCCACTACGCCATACGACCCCGAAACAGGTCAAGCGGACCCGAATTTCGCCTATGGGTATGCGGCTGAAGCCGCTACAGTCGAAGTCGACACCGAGACAGGAGCCGTCCGTATTCTCAACGTCGTCTGTGCGGACGATGTCGGGCGGGTTATCAATCCACTGGGTATACGTGGGCAGATCGAAGGAGGTGTCGTTCAGGCGGCGGGGTACGCAATACTCGAAAACTTCCAGCAAGAGGGCGGCGAAGTACAGACGAGCCTAATGTCGACCTATCTCATACCGGGAATTCTGGATATTCCAGAGCAGGTGCAGTCGGTCATATTGGAATATGCAAATCCGGGAGGTCCGTGGGGTGTGCGCGGCATGGCCGAGATGCCGTTTATACCCTTGACGCCTGCAGTGACGGCTGCGGTACACGATGCGCTCGGCATCTGGTTCGATGAGTTCCCGCTCACTCCAGAGCGGGTGCTTTGGGGTATTCAGGCCTCAGCCACAAATTGAAGGCGGAACTCGAGCCTGACCCGGCTCAGCAGCAACCCGCCGAGAGCCCTGCTCATCCTCATCCCCAGCCACCTAACTGGCTCATCCGCTATACTCCTTTTCCATTGCCATGATTTCTGACACTATGCCTTGGTCATTGCGCCACGACTGCCGGCGGACTGAGGCTCGGCGCGCATGACTCACTCACCTCCGCTTGTGCTCCTACGCGGTGGTGGCGACCTGGCCACGGGCGTGGCCGCGCGCCTCTGGCGCAGCGGATTTTGGGTGGTCGTAGCAGAGATCGCGCACCCGCTTGCGGTGCGCCGGCTGGTATCGCTGGCAGAAGCGGTCTATGCGGGGGAAGTGGCAATAGAGGATCTCCGCGGGAAGCTTACCGATGATCCCCAAAATGCTCGTGAAATCCTTCAACAAGGCAGCATTCCGGTCTTTGTCGATCGCTCCGTAGAGAGCCGACATGCGCTTGAACCCTCGGCCATAGTGGATGCGCGGATGACCAAATTTGTACCTTCCTTGGCTTTGAATTCGGCTCCTATGATGATTGGGTTGGGGCCTGGGTTTGAGGCCGGGACTGATGTGCATGCGGTGGTCGAGACTAACCGTGGGCATTATATGGGGCGTGTCTACTGGGAAGGATCTGCGCAGCCGGACACCGGAGTGCCGGATCGAGTCGACGGCCGCGATGTCGACCGCGTGCTGCGCGCGCCAGTGTCCGGATTATTCAAGCCGGTCGCCGAAATTGGCACACTAGTGAATTTAGGAGAGATGCTCGCTGAGATCGACGGAACAGCGCTGGTCGCTCCATTCGATGGAGCATTGCGGGGCCTGCTTCATGCCGGAATCAAGATCGAGGCTGGCGTCAAGGTCGGCGATCTCGACCCACGTCAGGATCTGAGTTTGTGCACTTTGATCTCAGATAAATCGCTCGCGGTGGGCGGAGGTGTGTTGGAGGCCCTGCTGAGCCGGCGCAAGATTCGAGCGCAGCTTGCCGGTTCCATGAGCTAGGAGTCGATCATCGATCGAGGTAACTCCACAGCATGAAATTGAGCAGAGCGCTACGTGTCGAGCCGGGCCAGGCGATAGCCTTCACGGGCGCCGGAGGAAAAACTAGCGCCATTCGTCGCTTGGCGATCGAAGTTGTGGGCGATCAGTGCGATAACATCCGGTCTATTCTGATTACAACCACCACTCGCCTCGGACGTGAACAGCAAGATTTGGCTGTACATCACCTTATCGATCCTGCCCAGGATGAGATCGTCGAACTCCCTGTATTGCTGGCTCAACACCGATCGGTGCTCGTCACGGGGCCCGCCCTGGAAGACAAGTGGATTCCGCCAACGGACGATGTGGTCGATGAACTTCATCGCGTCGCCGAAGAGAGAGGCGCGCTGCTAGTGATCGAAGCGGATGGAGCTCGTGGACGCAGCGTCAAGGCGCCGGCCAAACACGAGCCGGTAATTCCACCTTTCGTCGATATGGTGGTGCCCATGGCCGGCCTGGATGCCCTGGGTCAGACCATCCAGTCCGATGTCGTTCATCGGACTGAGCTTGTGGCGGCTCTGCTGAAGGCGTCGCGAAAATCTGAGCTCAGCCCTACACATCTAGCCAAGTTGCTTGCGGCGGATAAAGGCGGGCTAAAAGGAATACCAGAGGGAGCTGAGGTTCGCATCGTGCTCAACAAGGCAGAGGGTTCGGTTCTGGAAATAGAGCTCGCGCAGTCCTTGCTGAAGAGTGCCCAGATTCGGGCCGTTGTGCTTTCTTCACTAACAGAAGAGGATCCCGTGCGCCAAGTACACGGACGCGTGGCGGGGGTCGTGCTGGCAGCGGGGGGGTCTTCACGTCTTGGAGAACCCAAGCAGCTTATCGAGTGGCGAGGACAACCGCTGATCTGGCATGCAGTTCAAGCAGCCGCGGCTCTCAACCCAGTGGTGGTGGTTGTAGGCGAGGTGGCCCAAGAAGTACAAAAAGCATTGAAAAGGGAACCGGTCGACGTCATCGCCAATCCAGATTGGGAAGCCGGCCAGAGCGGCTCGCTGCGAATGGGTCTTGATGCGGTATCAGAAGGAACGGAGGCGGTGATTTTTCTCTTGGGCGATATGCCATTCGTAGGGCAGGATCTGGTCGGTGCCCTGCTTGAACGCTACCATCAGACGTTGGCTCCAATAGTCGCAACGTGGGCCGGAGGCCGCCGGGCTAATCCCGTGCTGTTTGACCGAGAGACTTACTCCGACCTTTTTGCTCTCGAAGGGGACCAAGGCGGACGTAAGCTCTTCAAACGATTCGAGCGCCAATTTATTGAGTGGGACGAGTCGATCCTGTTCGATGTTGATACACCTCGGGATCTACAGCGGTTGCGCGGCCTGGAGTGAAATCCATTGCGAATCCCCCATGCTATAATCGGCGTCGCCATGCGAATGGACGCCAGCAATAGCTTGAACGATAACAATCCCGTAGACCATCGGGTGGCTCCGCGCGCAAGGTAGCAAAACTCAAACAGAATTGCGCCGCCGCCCGAGAGGCATTTTCGGGCGGCGTTGCTTTTATGCGGAGGTGATATGTACAAGACACATGACTGCGGTGAGCTTCGTGCCGAGCACATTGGCCAGCGGGTAGAGTTGGCCGGCTGGGTCAACCGCCGACGCGATCACGGAGGTCTGACCTTCGTGGACTTGCGCGATCGATCGGGCGTGATCCAGACCGTCTCGAATCCCGAACTGTCGGATGAAGTACACGCGGTTGCCGAGCAGGTCCGATCAGAGTGGGTGCTGAGGATCGTGGGGGAAGTCCGTATGCGCCCGGAGGGCATGAAGAATCTGAACCTGCCGACCGGCGAAGTAGAAGTCGAGATCAAACAGCTCGAGGTTCTCAATCGTGCTAAGACACCTCCATTCACCATCAATGAAGAATCAGAAGTCGACGAGACAGTCCGTCTGAGACATCGCTATCTCGACCTGCGTAAAGAACGACTCCAGCGGAACCTGGAGCTCCGCCACGATGTGATCAAGTACATCCGTGACGCGCTCACCAAGCGCGGCTTCTGGGAGATCGAGACCCCGATTCTGTTTAAGGCCACGCCGGAAGGTGCGCGGGACTATCTGGTGCCTTCCCGTCTGTATCCAGGAGAGGCATACGCGCTGCCCCAGTCGCCGCAGCAGCTCAAGCAGCTACTGATGGTGGCTGGAATCGAGCGGTATTTCCAGATTGCTCGCTGCTTTCGTGATGAGGATCAGCGCGGAGATCGACAACCAGAATTCACTCAGCTGGACATCGAGATGTCCTTCGTTGAACGCGATGACGTGATGCAGCTGCTCGAGGGCGCGTACACTGCTCTTGTCGAGGAGCTGTTTCCTGAGCGGCCGATGTTTGCGAAGCCCTGGCCGCGGCTGACTTACCAAGAGTCGATGGATCGATTTGGATCAGACCGCCCGGATCTGAGATTCGGATTGGAGCTCACGGATATCTCTGATCTAGCGGCGGGAAGCGGCTTCAAGGTTTTTGAGGCAGCGGTTGACGGGGGCGGTGAGGTTCGCGGCATCAATTGCGTTGGCTGTGGGAACTTCAGCCGGCGAGAGATCGACGAACTAACCGAGATGATCCAACCATTTGGGGCTAAGGGGCTGGCTTACCTGGCGTTGAAAGAATCGGCAGAGCCGAGATCATCGTTTGCTAAATTTATTCCTTCCGACCGGTTGGACGCAATCATCAAGCGTCTGGATGCGAACCCCGATGATCTGCTGCTGTTCGTCGCGGGTGAGCGGGAAGTCGTGCTGGAGTCGCTGAGCCGACTCCGAGCGCATCTGGGTGCGCGCCTTGAGCTTTACGATCAGGAGATGCTGGCATTCTGCTGGGTGATCGATTTTCCACTTGTACAGTGGGACGCGGACGAAGAACGCTGGGATCCGAGTCATCATTTGTTCACAGCGCCTATGCCGGAAGATATTTCACTGCTGGAATCTGATCCTGGAAAGGTGCGGGGTCAGCAATACGACGTGGTGCTAAACGGTGAGGAGACGGCCGGAGGCAGCATCCGTATCCATGAGCGGAAACTGCAGGAGAAGATCTTCGAGCTTATTGGTCTGGACGTGGAAACGGCCAGAGACCGCTTCGGTCATATGCTCACTGCTTTCGAGTACGGCACGCCTCCTCATGGAGGAGTGGCTTCTGGGCTAGATCGCTTGTGCATGATCCTGGCGAAAGAACCGAATATCCGAGAGGTGATTGCTTTTCCCAAGAACCAGGCCGCTCGCGACGTCATGGCTGAGGCGCCCTCTACGATCGATCCCAAACAGCTGGACGAGTTACATATTCGGATCGTTGAGTGAGCGTCCAGAATTGACCGAGACCTCGTTCCTGGGGTTCATTGCGGCCCGCGACTGATCATGGTATACAAAGGTCAACCCCTGCTGTGTGCGTGATGAGGCGTCAAGTTTTGAGCCAACATAAAACATAAGGGTTTCGAGCTACGATGGGGTACGCGATAGGCTTCGGCCAAGGCGGAGCCCATCTGCCGGGACCCACCTGCAGAAGCAGGTTCAAAACATAGCATCACACGGCACGGTGGGGAACCCTTATTGCCGGCGAGGATACTCCTCGCCGGTTTGTCGTTGCCGCCTTTCGTTCCCACCAGCATCTATCTGAATTACACTAGCCAGGCCTGCAAAGTCGCGGCCCTATGAAATTGGACCAAACTCCAATTCGAGAGGATGTTCAGAATTGATGAGTGAAGAACGCGATCGCGCCCTCGAGGCTGCGATGTCCCAGATTAAAAAAGAGTATGGAGACGGCGCTGTGATGCGCCTGGGGGAAGCTTCCCATCTGGCGGTAGAGGTCATTCCGACCGGATCGCTGGCGCTGGATCGTGCGCTGGGTGTGGGGGGAATACCCCGTGGCCGTGTAACCGAGATCTACGGCCCGGAAGCCTCCGGCAAGACCACCGTATGCC
>JBHIBY010000040.1:0-23685 GCA_046759305.1 Anaerolineales bacterium | reverse complement strand
ACGACGCTGAAGTCGCGCAAATTGCCTTTGAGTGCCATTCACGTTCTCTTCGAATTACCCCCCCTGAGCTAGAGCCCGCGGATTATACCCCGGCGACCCTTTGGACAAAAGCAGGCCTTTTGTGGGAGGCCGATATGGCCCTCGATGGGTTGGCCTGCCATCAATCGATTTCAAAAACTTCGTTTCGATAGCTACTCGGTCAAAGATGGACTATCGCAAAGCTCTGCGCTTAGTCTGAAGCAAGAAAGCCGCGGGTTTCTATGGATGGGTACCGAAGACGGCCTGAATCGGGTTGACGGTGTCTATGTCCAGGCGTATCGCACGGATCCCTACGACCCAAATAGCTTGAGCAACAACTATGTTGGAGCGCAAACAGCGGCACTGTTGGCAATTGCGGAATTTCTGGCCTTGAGAACCGCAGCCCGCCAATTTCGAGCGCACCACTTGCTATCGGGCCAATCCTTTTCCACTAAGGTATTGGTCAGCGCACTGAGGGACTAAGGCTTCCAGCCTCCCGCTAATACGCGAATATTCTCCACCGTCATAACCGCCTCCGCATCTTGCGCGCGAATTTCCTTCCGTACTCGATTCTCATGGCGTCTACGGATATATGTGAAGATCATATCGACCGTGCCGCCACGCCCCCGAGCGGAAACCTCGGTCGCGCCTCTGCCAACCTGGCGCAGGGCTGCGGCGATCGCGCCCCCGTGAGTGGGGCTGTAGATGCGGACCAGGCTATTCGCAGGCAGGAACTGGCGCTCCAGTGTAAGTCCCACTGCGGTGCCGGTTGCAAAACCCGCGGCATAGGCAAGAATGCTCAAGGGCTGGGACAAGTTGGCTAGGAGCCCCGCGGCTCCCAATATAAAAAGGATTGCCTCAAAGAATCCTAGGAACCAGGCTACAGTCCGCCGGCCGCGTACGATGGCCAGCATGCGTAGGGTTGCCAGGGTCAGATCAGCTGCACGCAGAACGAATAGCAGCGCGAACACGCCGCCTGGAGTCAGTCCTGACCAGTTGATTTCGGGAAAAGGAATGTCCATCGAGCTCAGGCGCGCCAGAAGCCGCGGTGAAGGGGTCGTACATCCGAGAGTGTCACGAAGGCATCAGGATCTGCCCGAAGGACCTCGCCGCGCACTGGTTCGATATCTCGCCGGCGCACGCTGGTTGTCAGAATGGAGACGGCTCCATCTTTTCCTCGACCGGAAAGCTCGGTGACCGCATAGCCGGCGTCACGAACCGCGACTGCGATCGCATCTCCTCGCTGTGAACTAATTATTCTTAAATGGCTGTGTCCGATTGCTAGCCGTTCTTCAATTCGCATTCCGACCACATTCCCGGTGGCAAACCCGGCTGCATATGCAATTACATTTAGCAAGTTGTCAAGATGTCCCAAGACGCTTGCTACTGCAATCACCCACAGTGCCGACTGCATGAATCCCACTGCCCAAGCCTGCGCGCGCCTTCCGCGGACGATGAACAGCACACGCAGCGTGTCCAGAGACATGTCGGTAATGCGGATGATAAAGATCAGGAAGGGGAGCAGGCCAACTGGTATGAATTCAAGCATGGGGATGATCCTTTTTCATTGGATGGAAGTTTGATAACGATCAATCCAACGGGTTGATTAGGTCTCGAGGTGAACGCCTTCGAAGAGATCTCGTTCAACACGGCCGTCGGTCACTGGAGGGATGGCTCGCATGAAAGTCTCAACCGATCCCCGGCGATTCAAGCGCAGCAAAGCTCCCACTACCCCTTGGGTGGAAGGTCCCATATCGAGTTGGCTAGCGTGACAGGCTATCGCCCTCCGTTTTATCTCTGCTACCTTGCGATAGTTGACTTTGGCATTAACCGGATATCGGGTCTCAAACACTTCTGTGAGGTCAATATCCTGATTGCGGCCCCACTTACGGGGATTTCGGCCGAAAAGACGCATGAGGGCTAGCATGAGCCCGACAAATTGGAAAGAGAAGGTGGAGAAATACAACTTCTGGGCCAGGTGGGCGGGACCGGCTCCGGGGAAGAGCTCTGGATCAGATGCCGCATCATATGCGCTTACGGTGGCATGATGGATCGCCTTATGGTCCGGATGCCCATATCCACCCTCCGGATCGAAGGTGATCACGACCTGCGGTTTTAATTGCCGGATTAATTCAACTATCAGGCCCACAACCTGATCCTCCTCTGCCTGGGCCAGGGCACGTGGATGTTTATTGTCCTCCGTGCCGGCCATGCCAGAATCGCGATAATCGAGGTAATGCACTTTCTCAAGCCCGAGCGTCTCCGCAGCGCATCGCAACTCATCCACCCGCAAATCAGCAATGCTTGAATAACCCTCCATGAACTCGGGTGCGACCATACCTACTTCTCCGTGTGTGGCACATACCAAGTGGATCTTGACGCCCTGACTTGCGTAGAGCGCCAATGTCCCGCCGAGACCGAAAGTCTCATCATCCGGGTGAGCCAGCACGACCAACATTGTCTTAGTTGTCAAATCCAACCCTCGAAAAAAAAGCCGCACGAATATACCATATCAAGCCTCGCCAACGATCTGCACTACCAGCCGTCGGCTCCGCGCACGAACGTCGAAATCAATGAAGAGAATTTGCTGCCAGGTACCCAGCATCAGCTGTCCATCAAGTACGGGTATCGTCAGGGAGGGGCCGATGAGCGCTGCCCGAAGATGGGAGTGCCCATTCCCGTCATGCCATCGAAGATTGTGTTTGTACTCGCGATCCTGCGGGGCAATTTCGTCAAGCGCTCTGCGTAGATCGTCAAGTGCGCCCGACTCAAACTCGATCGTGGTGATTGCGCTTGTAGAAGAAGATGTGAACACTGTGACCGTCCCCGAGCGAACTCCAGAGGACTGCACATGGTGCTGCACCTGAGAGGTCACGTCGTGTGGATCCGCGTGACCACGCGTTTGTAATTCAATAGAAGCTGTACTGACCATATCTCCTCCTATGATGGCCGCGCCGAGTGCGAACGAGCTGTCAGGTGCTTTCCCGGGGGGTTAGGCTTGTTCGACCTGGCTAGCGGGTTCCAGGTCTTCCTGTGTTCGCGTGAGGGATTTGCCAGCGGACTTTGCCAGATATTGTGCCTTATCTGCGCGGGCGAGGATGTCTTCAATGGCATCGTCTTCTTCGCTGATCTGTCCCACGCCGACGGAGAGCGTTAGTGAAGGCAGCGATGGACTGAGCTGGCCGCCATACGCCGCAAGCGCTTTTCTAAGCTTCTCTGCCACATGTTCGGCCCCCATAAGATCTGTCTCAGGGAGCAGAACCGCAAACTCATCGCCGCCGATTCTGGCCAACAAGTCTGTCGCGCGCAGAACAGCCTGCATCGCGCGTGCCGATCCACGCAGGATCTCATCCCCGAATATGTGACCGAATTGATCGTTGATGGCCTTGAAGCCGTCCATGTCGATGTATAGCAGGCAGAATGGGCGCCGATAACGCTGGGCACGCGCAAACTCGCTCTCCAGCTGCTCGAATAGGTGCCGTCGGTTGGATAGCTCGGTCAGCGGATCGGTGTGAGCGAGCTTGGCCATCTGATCCGCTTGCTGGTGCAGGCTGGAGAGCGATTTCTGTATTTGCTCAGAAAGCGAGTTCGAAATCAAAGCTGCCGAAACAGCGATCACTGCAAACACCAAAATGTAGATGAGTAACGATGACTCAGTTATAAAGGCGGTCGTCGCACCTGTGACATTGGCGTTTACCACCGCCACTGTGTTGGCGACAATGCTGCCGAAGGCAAATATGAAGGGAGCCCACCCGCCAATGACTGCTCCCGACACCAATATGGGAAGGAAGAACGCGGCGCTGATGAAGATCAAATATTCTGGTACCAGGAACGCGCTCACAGCTACAAACATGAACCAGGATATTGAGATCACGTAGCCGGCCATGTTGAGGGAGCCTTTTCGCAAGAGCCAGAGCGCGAGCGCTCCGGCGCCCGCCAGAAACGTGATTCCGGCCAGATCAATCGCGATCCGACCTGCTGGATTCAGCGAGCTAAAGAGCAGCAGCCCTACCGCCCACAGACCCAACAAGGCAAACTGGGTGGAAACGATGGAACGAGCTAAATTTGTACGTGAAACCCGTAATTCAGGGTCAATTCTGGGGAAAAGACTGGCCTGAAACTGGTCTCTCAGCAGCGAAAATCGGTCAGGCGTCGCTTGGTTCATCCGGGCTAAATGCTCCGAGAATATTG
This sequence comes from Anaerolineales bacterium, assembly GCA_046759305.1. GTDB lineage: Bacteria > Chloroflexota > Anaerolineae > Anaerolineales > E44-bin32 > JADFRG01. The sequence goes on along the minus strand of JBHIBY010000040.1, from coordinate 19,476 downwards.
TACCCAGAGTCCACAAACAGGACGTCCCCGGTTACATTTCGCGCCCAATCGGACGCCAACCATACGGCCGAGTGACCGATATCTTCTGGCGTAGTGTGCCTGCGCAGTGGTGCAATATCCGGAAATTCCCTGTACATGCGCTTGAATCCGCTCACACCGGCCGCTGAAAGGGTCCTTACAGGCCCAGGAGAAATGGCATTCACACGAATTCCACGTGGACCAAAATCCGCTGCCAGATAGCGCATGGTGGATTCCAACGCCGATTTGGCTACGGCCATGACGTTGTAGTTGGGAAAGACCTTCTCCGAAGCATAGAAACTTAACGTCATCATAGAACCGCCATCCGGCATGAGCGGCAGGCTGGCGCGTGCCAGCGCAAGAAACGAGTAGACGCTGACGTCCATCGCTACACGAAAACCTTCTCTGGTGGTCTTGTGGAAAGCACCCTCCAGCTCTTCGCGTCCGGCGAACGCCACGGCATGCACCAGGATGTCGATGGTTCCAAGCTCATCGGCGGCTTTCCTAAATACTGCTTCGATCTCATCATCTTCGGTGACATTGCACTTCTCTACAAAGTTGGAACCTACCGAATCGGCCAACGGACGAACCCGACGCTCAAGCGCTTCGGCAGCATACGAGAATGCCAACTCTGCTCCCTGATCATGCATAGCCTTGGCCATTCCCCATGCTATTGAATGATCGTTTGCCACACCAAAAATAAGAGCGCGTTTGCCTTCTAGCAGTTTCATTCCATTTCCTCCTCAACCAGGAGCGTGGAGAATCGGCTCCGGTCTACTTGAAATCTCCAGGGGATGCTTTTCCACGGCTCTGGCACCGAATTTAACCCCACACGGGGGCCGGTAGTCACACCCTGAATCGCAGGTCTCGACTCAATAAAGAGCTTCGATTCAGGTGTACACAGATCCATCCCACTCCAGTCGCCATCTATGCCCAAGGCCTGACATATCTTGGCCGGCCCATCGGTGAATTGTGCGAACTCGCCAGCGGTGCTCACCTTTGTATTCTCCCAGGGTGCTGACCCGCGGATCCCACGAGACTTTCGCCATGCCTTACGGCGTTTCCGCATCTGATCGACACCTTCAATAGGTAGTATGGCTCGCAACAATACCGCTGCAGGTCGGCCGGCTTCCTCGGCCACGCAATTGAGCATCCAATGCATCCCGTATGTGAAGTAGACATATGCGTGGCCTGGCGGTCCCCACATGACTTTGTTGCGAGGCGTCTGCCCTGCGCTCGCGTGGCAGCCTTTATCCTCTTGGCCAATGTACGCCTCTGCCTCGACGATCAAACCCGAGATACGCCTGCCATCCGAATCCAGCTTCACCAGGCGCTGGCCCAATAGTGCTCTGCAAACTTCTAGAGTGGGGCGATCGAAATCGCTCCTGCCAATTCGAGGGGGTCTATTCAACCGGCGCAGGCTGGAATCGAGGATCCTGAGCAACCGTTCGCTCGAGGCCCTCCCGCAAGTTCACAACCGGACGATATCCTAGCTTCTTGCGCGCCCGGCTAATGTCGGCACACATGCGCGAGGAACCCGGATCCTGGTCTTCCTTGAAGATCCATTCGGCGGTGCTGCCGACTGCCTCTAGCACTTCCTGCGCCAGCTTGCGGACCGAGGTTTCCACGCCGCTGCCGATATTGATGACGGATCTGTCGATCGTGGGTGCTGTGGCGGCTGAGACCATAGCTTCGGCCGCATCGGTGAGGTATACGAAATCTCGCGTCTGTTGACCCTTCCCATGGATGACTAGCGTTCCACCTCTCACCGTACGTCTTAGGAAGTTGGCAATGACAGGAGGGTGTGAAGCCGGAAGCGGCTGGCCAGGCCCATAGACGTTAAACACACGTAAGGCTACCGTCTCGATTCCCCAAAGCGCTCCGATGGTTTGCACGTAGTACTCGGCCGATAGTTTTGAGACCGCGTAAGGCGACCGAGGTTGCGGCTGAGAGTCTTCTGCAAGCGGCTGGCTTCCCTGATCGCCGTAAACCGCACCCGAAGACACGAAGACCACGCGCTTCACACCTACATCTCGCATAGCCTCCATGACGCTGACCGTACCCCCAACATTTACTGCGTTGTACTCGCGCGGATAAAGGACTGACTCGGGAACAGAGACCCTGGCTGCAAGGTGGTAGACACAATCTACGTCCTGAAGCAGAGTCCAGAGTTTGGGGCGATCTACGACGTCCCCACGAGTAAATAGCACATCGGGATCCAGACGGCTTGGGTCGCCCGCAGAAAGATCATCCAGGCCACGAACCTGGTGACCCTCCCTGGCAAGTCGATTGGCGAGTGCAGAACCAAGGAAACCGGCGGCGCCGGTGACGAGGAAATTCATATAGTTTTAATCACAAAGCTGCTCTTGTTAAGCGGCGGGACCCCTTGGGTCCCGCCGCGGGATTATAGCATAGCGACCGTCCGGGCCAGGTCACTTGCCTACCTTTGAGAACCAGAGCGGCGTCCTGGCCTGTCTGTCAACACGAGGCATGTACAGTCTTGCCCGGGCGACACCCTCGCCTGGCAGTCAACTAGTGCATGCGGCTCGTGTATAGGCAGGGCACGCACGCGCAGATAGGGAGAAGCCCACTTCACACGCTCTACCGGAGGCTTATGGTGCTTTTAACAACCACTGATAAACTGGCGCGCATGAGATTTCTGGTGCGAGCACGCACATTCGGAATCCTGATTGTCGTGCTGCTGATCCTATCCATCCTGCTAACGGGCAGTGCGGCGCTGATCCTCGATCGCAGTGATCAGGTGCAGCAATTCACGCGCTCCCTCGAGTTCGACTACTTGGGTTGGACCACCCAGGCGCTTGGTAAGAAGCTGAGTCAGTTTGGGCTTGGCGCGCCCGGCTTTCTGACGGATGACGCCCGCGGCCAGGTGGTTCTCGATTACCTTGAGCTCATCGGAGAAGCGGGACGGCTGAAGGGAGATCTCACCCGTATGTTATCGGATCCCAATCTCTCCGATCCCCAGTTGGTTGCGCAGCCCATATCGAATGAGCTGAAGCTCGTACGCAAGCAGTTGGAAGAACTAAAACCACTTGCTGAGACCGTACTGCAGGAGAATGTGGCGGCTGTGCTGGCAGATCATGGTTTCGGAGTGGGCAGCAGCCCCTTCCCACCGGTCGCATTCCAGTTCTCCGAGCTCCCAGTAGCACTCATCGTCTCCCCGAGGGAGATCATCCAGCAAGATGCCAATCTGCACCTTGATCCAGGCCTGAGCATGGAAGATCAGATCGCTCTGGAGTTAGATGTCGAAGACGAGCTGGATGTTTCGGCACTGGTGGTGGGAATAGGAGGCTTGTCTACCTATCCGACCATGATCCAGGAGACCACCTCGATCCAATGGCTTGCGGAGACCATCGTTCATGAGTGGACCCATCACTACCTTGCATTTAGGCCGCTTGGCGTTCAATACTCCCAGTCGAATGAGACGCGATCGATCAATGAGACCGTTGCCGGAATTATTGGTCGAGAGATCGGCAGAGAGGTGCTTGCCCAATACTATCCAGAGTTCTTGCCTGATCCTCCGCCTGCCCCTACGCCCACGGTGGAGGTCGGTCCTACCCCGGAGCCTCCGGCCTTTGACTTCCGGGCCGAAATGCGCGAGACGCGCATACGGGTGGACGAGCTGCTTACGGAGGGCCGTATCGAAGAGGCAGAAGAATATATGGAAGCTCGACGGCAGGTGTTCTGGGATCACGGGCACCGCAACATCCGTCGCATCAACCAGGCCTATTTTGCTTTCTATGGAGCCTATGCTGACAGTCCCAGGGGGGAAACGGGTGAGGATCCTATTGGGGAGGCAGTGCGGGCGGTCTGGGATCAGACCCTGGATCCGGCTGACTTTCTACGGAAGATGGCCTGGATCACGACCCTGGAGCAGGTTCATGCTCTGTTGGACAGCTAACTCAGCGCGAACTCAAGTGACAAGCTGGGAGGATTTGAGCCAATCAAGCGAAGGCTTACGCTTGGCCTTCGCTCCTAGCGACACATGATCCGCTTGTAGATAGGCCACGAATTCCTTGAAGCAATTCGTGAGCGCGGCTCGCATCGGATCGTCCACCGCAACGCCATCTTCCCACCACCAATCGTTGATGGTCAACCTGCGCTTTTCTCGGTCAAAGGCCGGGTCCACCCTGGCGACGAAACGGTCGCCATACAGAATGGGCAGCACATAGTAGCCGTAGCGGCGCTGGGCTAGCGGCTTGTATACCTCCCAGACGTAGTCGAAATCAAATACCCAGCGAAGCACATTTCTGTCCCACATGAGGTTGTCCAGGGCTCCGATGAGCGCCGCCCGGGCCTTCGGAGGGCGTCCTCGTTTGATCCGATCTAGCGTTGGCATGTCCGCGGTTCGGATGAAGAAGGTGCGGTCTGGGACATGCTCGATCTCGACCGCAGTCAATTCCCTTAGATCCACTAATCGCTGGAGCGCAGCTTTGCGCGCATCGGCCTTCATCTGGTGCATTCCGAGCCACCAGTCTCCTGCTGCGGGATTTGCGATACCCAGCCCACCGATCCTTCGCAGCATGTGCCAGTCTTGGTAGTCCTTGTCGGCAACGTTGGGGTCGGCCGCAAAATATAGATCAGGCGGAAGTGCGCGCTCTGCTAATTCGAATTGTCGGCGAGTGCCCACCCTTTCGGACACAATCACTACTCCCATGGCATAGAGCACTTCGAGGCATGCTCTGGGAAGGCTGGTGTTCACACCCCAGGACCACTCGATGCTCTCGTCGCTTTTGAAATCAATAGACGATTTGGGCCCCTGCTCCCGGATGGCAAGGATCACTTCTTCAGCGATTTTCATGGGAGGGTTTGAGAGCCGACCATACTCGGCGCGCATTCGGTCCCGATGTCGCTTGAAAAAGGGCCAGTCTGAGGTTGGGTAGATTGAGGCAACCTTGTCCCAACCGTCGAGCAATTTGCGGTCTTCATATAGAAGTTGGCGCAGCAGTTCGGGCCGGTAGCCGCGAATGCGCGATTGCAATACCAAGTCTGGGTTTCGGCCTACGACGTTGATCGGATCAAATTGAATAGCGCCGACCGAACGAATAAATTGGACGGCGCCCTCCTTACCTTTGAGCTTGCGCGGTGGCCACAGGGAGTGGTGGGCCAACAGGAACCGTCTGGCCTGCAACCGGGTCAGCTTGAGCGGCGGGCTCAACCTACATTCACCAGTCGGCGAGCAGTGCGGCCAGCAAGGCCGTACGTTCGGGGAGACTTTCCGTCAGGATGTATTCCTGCTCCGTGTGAGCTCCAGCTCCAATGGCACCAAGCCCGTCCAGCACCGGAATCCCAAGCGGAGCCACGAAGTTGGCGTCTGAACCGCCACCGGTTCCACCTTCCAGCAGATCGAGTCCGAGTTCGGCTCCGATTTCCTTTGCGCGCTCAAAAGTCTGAATCATAGCCTCCGTACGTGGCATCGGTGGGCGGTTCCACTCGCCGCTCACCGATAATTGAGCTTCGGGGTGATGCGGCATTAGCGCAGCCAACTCCGAGTCTATTCGGACACGTTCATCCTCGTTCAGAACTCGAATGTCCACGCTAGCCCTTGCGTGGGCGGCAATAACGTTGGTGCGAGTCCCACCTTCAATCAGATCCACATTGAGCGTGGATCCAGCCTCTTCATTCGCGAGCTCAACGATCTGCTGGATCTGGTGGGCCATTTCATGGATCGCATTTACTCCATCCGAGGGATTTACGCCGGCATGTGCCATCTTCCCCGCTACTTCGATCTCGAAGTCGCCGATTCCCTTTCTCCAGGTCTTCAGCGCGCCGTCTGGTAGGGCAGGTTCAAGGCACAACACCAGATCATGCTCTTTCGCCTGAGATTGGATGAGTTCTACCGAGGTATGGCTCCCGGTCTCTTCATCTGAGTTGAATAGTAGGCTGATACGCCGATTGGGTAGACCGGCTCCCTGGCGTAGTGCGCTGATGGCAGTTAGTGCAATCGCGGCGCTGGCTTTCATATCCATGATTCCGGGCCCGTAGATCTTCCCGTTGATCTCCGACCAGGGGAAGTGTTCCAATGTACCGATGGGGTGCACCGTGTCTACGTGCACAATCATCAAGATCCCTCCCGACCCCGAGCCCCAGCTCCCGAGCCAGTGGTCTCCCACCTCGCTCTGTTCGATACGCTGCACCTTGGCATCGAGTTCTCGCATACTGTCCGCCAAGTAGGATCCGGCGCGGTCAACGGCGAGTTTCTCGAGGGTCGGGGATTCGATTTCAACCAGCGTGCGTAGGATGCTCAGCAGATCTGGCAAATAGCGCTGGGCTTCATCGATCGACAGTGAGGGCATTCTCTATTACTCCGATACGGTGGTTCGAGCGGCAAGCAAGCAGTTCATGATAACGCCGATTCCGGCACAATCGCAGGATCCGCATCCGCCTCCCTTATACTGCAAGAGTGGAAATAGCGTTTACTCCAGGCTCTCCCGTGAGAGGTGCTCGCCCTCTGTCTCGCTTCTTGCCACCGCTTGAGCGCGGCTCCGTAGCGACCGCATTACAGCGATTCGGGAACAAGCGTGATCGGGTGCTCGATCCCTTTGGTGCCTCTCCGCGGTTGGCAATAGAAGCCGCGGCGCAGGATCGAGCGATGCTCGTTGCCGTAAACAACCCTGTAACTCGCTATGTGCTCGAACACACATCAAAGCCCTTCACTATTCAGGATCTGCAGTCTGCGCTCGCCATGCTGGGCACGGCGCGCAAGGATGGGGGGCGGCTCGAACCTTTTCTGTTAGATCTTTATCGAACGCAGTGCTCGCGGTGTGGGGAGTGGATCTCAGCCGACTACTTTGTATGGGACAAAGAAGAAAGTGAGCCTGTTCTCAAGTTCTACTCCTGCCCGCATTGCAGCCACACCATCGAAGAATCCACAAACGAAGATGATTTAGAGCAGGCGCATGAGTATGAGCGACGTGGGCTTCAGCATGCCATGGCGCTGGAGCAGCTTGCACCAGCAGGCAGCGCAGACCGACAGCAGGCGGAGGACGCACTTGCCGTTTATCCCAGTCGCGCGGTCTATGCAATCGTCACTTTGCTCAACAAGTTAGAGCAGCTGGATGCTGGCGACGCTGTGCACGCGCTTATGCTCTCTACGCTGGATCAGACGAATTCGCTGTGGGGACATCCTGAAGGGCGTAGCCGACCGCTCCAACTTACGGCTTCCGCCCGCTTCTTGGAGAATAACGTTTGGCGCGCGCTGGAGCGGGCCGCAGGTCACTGGATACATCCAGCACCTGCAGTCGGATTGAAGACGTGGTCGGACTGGGAAAGTCTGGAACCGGGCACCATCACCGTTTATCCAGGGCCTGTGCGAGAGCTGGCAAGCAAGCTGCCTCCCGGACAGATTCAGCGGATCCTCACCGTAATACCTCGGCCAAACCAGGCGTTCTGGACCTTATCTGCGCTCTGGGCGGCTTGGCTGTGGGGTCGGGAAGTTGCCGATCCTATTCGCGCGGCCCTGCGTCGGAGACGGTATGACTGGGCGTGGCACACTTCGGCGCTTCGTTCCACGTTGCGAACCATGAATGAGGCAATCGGGCATGAGGCACAGGTAGTGGGCTTTATTCCGGACGCCGAGCCCGGCTTTGTTGCAGCGGCCTTGGCTGGGTTTGATGCGGGAGGCTACAGCCTGACCGGACGAGCACTTCGTCTGGAGGGGCAAGCCCTGTTGACCTGGGAACGTGGATCCAGGTCTGAGCGTTCCGTGGCCCCGAGTACCATCGCCAACTCAATGTCGTCATCCGCGCGGGCTGCGCTTGAGGCGCGAGGCGAGCCTGCACGATACGCACTTCCGCACGTTGCTGCATTTTCGCAGTTAGCTTCGGAGAGGTTATTGGCCGGGGTACGCCCGAGCGAGACACGGAGTGCTTTAGGAGTGGTTGGGGAGCACCTCGACGAGATTTTGAGCGATAGGCAGCTGTTTGTGCATGTCGGTCGCGGAGTGGAGCCTGAGAGTGGACGATACTGGCTAGCTGATGATTCGGGAGCGGCGGAGAGCCTTGCCGATCGGGTCGAAGACGCGGTGCTGTACGAATTGCGATCCGTGGACAGCATAAGCGATGTCGAAATCGATACCCGACTTTGTGAACAATTGCCAGGTCTATTAACACCCGACCGCAGGCTCGTTCTAGCAGCGCTTCGATCGTACGCTCAAATTGATCCCGAGGACAGGCTGTGGCGGCTGCGTCCCGAAGATCAACCTGAGGCACGCGCGGCGGATGTGGAAGAAATCCTGGCGCTCTTGATTGCCTTGGGAACGCAATTGGGATATTCCGTTTCGGGCACAGACGAGATCGAATGGCGAGATGAATCCCGGGGGAGCTCATTGCAGTTTCGCGTCGATGAAACTGCGAAGTTGGGCAGCGTAATACGTGGCCATGCACGGTCCCAGGCCGAGATCGAGGCGATTGTGATCCCTGGAGGCCGCAGCGCGCTCGTCGCTGAGAAGGCGCGACGCGATCTGCGCCTACAGTCCTGGCTAGACTCGGGTTTGCACATCATCAAATACCGCCACGTGCGGAGACTTTCTGAAGACACGACACTTACCCGGGAAAATCTCTTTGAGCGGCTGGCCTTGGATCCCCCGGGTCAGGAAGATCCACAACTGCCGCTGCTGTGAAGGTGGGCGGCGGTACCCTACGGAGTAGGAGTGGGAGTCGCCGTAGGTGTGGGTGTCAGTGTCGGGGTTGGGGTCGAAGTGGGGATTGGCGTAGAGGTTGGCGTTGGGGTCGGCGTAGGAAGGTTGAGGTTTAGGTGCACCCTATAATTAGCTTTTCCACCGCTGTTGCTTCGTACGGTAAGAAGCAATGAGAAGGGGCCATTGGGCAGGCCACGCGGGTCCCATTCCAGCAGGATCTTGGGCTGCTCAGCGGGCTCCTCGCTGTGCGCAATATCGGGCCAGTTGCTCGGATCGTTCCCCACGCCATACTCCAAGATCCAGTCTCTGAAATCGCCGGTGGCAGCTGCACGTCCGATAATGGAAATTGGACCACTCGATACAATCGATCCCTGTAGTGGAGCAGTGATCGCCATGAGGGGTCGTGGGCTGTCAGGTCCGCAGGTCGTCTCCGGAACGAAGAAAGGCTCTTCCTGCTCCTCGAAGCCCATTCGTTCCAACCATTTCTCTCCATCATCGGTCTCGTCGAGCCATTTCTGGCCCCACGGATCGGAAACAGCCAGTCCCAGCTTCTTGGTCGCATAATCCGGGCAATCAGCCGAGGCCAACTCCTGTGTGAAGCTGTCGATCCATACCTCTCGCCAAAGATCAAGTTCCTTTGGCAAGGGAGGTTGATCCGAGGTGAAAAACTCGACACGATGAGCGGGACACCACTCGGATGGTTCTGCACCGGACACTGCGCAGATCGGCAACTCGATCACATTGGAAGGCCGCGTGAACGGAGTCGGCCTGCCTCCTGCAAGTCGCTCGATGGCGAGCTGCATTACCTCGTTCCAGATCGGAGCTGCACCGGTCACGCCAGAGACATCTTCCATGGGACTGTTATCCGCGTTGCCAACCCAAACACCCACAGCCACGTCTGGCGTGTAGCCAAGGGTCCAGTTGTCCCGAATGGGAGTATCCGTTGTCCCAGTCTTGACCGCCGCGGGAAAAGGTAGAGCAAGTTCTGAATTTGGGCCGAACGCCGGCGTGCGAGCCGTGTTGTCGGACAGGATGGAGGTGATCAGGAAAGCGTGCTCGCTACGAATGACGCGCTTTCCCTCCGGTGGTTCATATTCATAGACTACTTCGCCGTTGTGGTCGGTAATCTTGGTAATGGCAACTGGAGGAACGTACTCTCCCTGGTTGGCGAACGTAGCGTACGCATTGGTGAGCTCGAGCAACTTGACGTCGCCCCCGCCCAGCGTAAGGGAAATGCCGTAGTCTTCCCGATTGAAGGTGGTCAGCCCCATACGCTCGGCAAAAGCCACCAGCCCCTCCTGCTGCGGGGTAAATACATCGTCATAAATCCCCACATACTCGAGGGTCTTGAGAGCAGGGATGTTGTAGGAATTTGCCAGGGCAGAGCGCACCGTCACCGGGCCGTGGAACTTCTCATCATAGTTGCGCGGCGTGTAATCCTTTGAAGAATCCCTCGGGTCCTTGTAGGGAGGAAATTCGGTTTCGACATCCCATATCAGCGTCCCTGGCGTCCAGCCCTTCTCAAAAGCGGCGGTGTAGGTGAGCGGCTTGATGGAAGATCCTGGCTGACGCAAGGCCAGGGTCATATTTACCTGGCCGTCGATTTCTTCGTCGGTAAAGTCGGCCGATCCAACCATGGCCAATATCTCACCAGTGCCCGGCTCGAGGATCACCAGGGCTCCGTTGCTAACCTGGTGCTCTTCCGTGAGTTCCTGCACGTGATCCCGCACGATCCCCTGCGCGGCTTGTTGGAGCTGGGGATCTAGAGTGGTATGTACCGTAAAACCTGATCGATAGATGGTTTGCGGATCGAATAACGATTCCAGCTCTGATCGTACGTAGGTCACCCAATGCGGAAATCGGATGTTGATATCCGGTGATTCGAACTCGTACTCGAGAAATTCTGCAGAAGCCGCACCAGCCATCTCCGGTGTGACACAAATCGGCTGCTGGGCGTTGCTAACGAAAATGCAGCCCTGTTCGGTGCTTGTGTTCACCATCAAGACCAGCACCTGCTGTTGCCGATCGAGAGTGGCTTCGCGATTGACATGCACGTCGTAGACAGAGGGCGCCTGCAGCAATCCGGCCAAGAACGAGGCCTGACCGAGCGTCAAGTTTGCGGCCGCGGCGTTGAAATAGGTCTGGGCAGCAGCCTCCACGCCGTAGGCCAGGTTGCCGAAATACATCTGGTTGAGATAAAGCTCCAGAATTTCGTCCTTGGTGTACCGCCGTGCAATCTCAGCGGCCAACATGATTTCGCGAATCTTGCGCAGGGCGGTGCGCTGCGACTGCTCTTCAGGTGAGAGCAGGAGATTGCGTGCAATTTGTTGAGTGATGGTGGAGGCGCCCGACACAATTGTGCCGCCTTGCAGGTTCTGCCAGATGGCTCGTGCGATGCCCGCTGGATCAAATCCCGGATTGCTGTAGTAGCCTGAATCTTCGGTGGCTATGGTGGCAGCCACCATAAAGGGGGAAATGCGCTCCATCGGAACGTAGGTGCGCCGTCCGGCCTGGGGATCCAGGATCTCGTAGAGTCGGTTTTGGTTGCGATCCAGTATGCGGGTGGTCTCGAATTGGGCCGCATGCTGCTGTAGATCTTCTACAGAGGGCAAAGTGGATGCCAGCGCGTAGTATTGGTACAGGCCAAAGGAGGCCAGGCCGATGCCGACCGCGGCCACCGCGAACACTCCGAGGATCACCATGCGAAGCAGGCAGCCTCCCCATCCCCAGGCGCGCCTCGGTTCCCTAAAATTGGCTTCCCAAGCCTGCAAATAAGCCGCAGGCCCGACTTGAGTAGCAGACGGATCGCGCTCCGGAACTCGGTCGGGAAGCACCTCTGACGAGGGAGGAGGTGCGATGCTCGGCGAACCCTCTCCTGCAAGTGGCGAGCGGCTGGATTCCGTATCCAGTTGTTCCTGATCCGCCTCGCTCATCCAACCACCGGTGAGCCCCGGTGTGCCAGTGGGGTCCGTAACTTCCGGCTCCTCCTCAGCCTCCAGCTCAGGTTCAGCGTCCTGCTCAGCTTCCGCCTCAGTCATCCAGCCACCCGTGAGATCGGGACTACCGGTCGGATGCCGATGGGGGACTCCTTCGGTCTCAGGCTCTTCCGATTCTACGAATGGGGGGGTTGGGTCTGGGGAATCCGGTTCGGTCAGCCGGCGGGACTGATCGCTCGGCTGCTCGTCGGACGGAGATTGCTCTTCCGAAGAGCCTTCGTCAGCGCTTGGCTCCAGCTCCTCTGGCAGCTCCTCGGCCATGGCGGGCGATTATAGCACGCGGCCCAAAGTGAGATTAATCGCGGTTAATGCTTCAAATTATGTCAACCAATACGGCCATTAAGCGGGAATCTGCTCGAGATGGGGAGGCGATTACGGGGAGTAGCGCCGCGATTAGAGAGGAATGCCTTCCCTAATCTTCCGGCATACTCAAAATGAGCATGCCCCAATCCCCCTTCATCACCGTTTTGCCGTCCTGGTTGATGATCTTAACCTTCAGGTTAACCTGGCCACCGCCCAGGCGCGGCATGAGCTTGGTTTCCCGCACTTCCAACTCAACGTGAACGGTGTCGTCGATGAAGACCGGCTGGCTGAAGCGCCAATCTCGAATATCGCGCCAGGCAATTACGGTGCCCTCCATCAATCCTGTACGCATCGCAAGCCCGGATGCGACGGATAACACGAGCAACCCGTGGGCTACGCGCTGCTCGTAGAAGGACTCTGATGAATATGCGACATCGGTGTGAATCGAGTTGTAGTCGGCAGACACACCCGCGAAATTGACCACGTCCGCTTCTGTGATCGTCCGACCGGCTGTGCTCAGCTTCTGACCGACCTCAATCTCCTCGAAGTACAGTCCTCTACGTGCCTCAAATTTCGCCATCTATGTCTCCGGACAAGATTGTAAACGAGGTCAGCCCAACCGCCTGCAGGGACAAACAGCGCTTTCCTGGCATTTAAGCTTCGCACAGCCGCTTTGCCCTTTCATGAGCCCTCCCTACAATTGCCACTATGCGTGAGTGGGGACTGACCGCTGAAGCACCGCTGACTCTCCGCATTGCGGCGGATGCTCGCATGACGGTACCGAACTACGTCGATGATCAAATCTGGGAGCTGCGCCTCGGAGGGGGTGCTCCGCCTGCGCTCGCACTCGAAACTACGTACGGGCTGCGGGCGGGCAGCATGCGAATCTTCCCCGGATTTAGACTGGATCAGGAAACTTGGATCGATCCACTCGATTTCCACTCACCTCCGACCATGCGGTCCATCTTGCCTAATTACATCCGTCTCACATTCGAGCCATCCGTCAATCTAAGTGCTACTGCCGAGTATTGGGTGAAAGAATCAAATCTGCTGGCCGGGCGCCTTGTTCTATACAACGGCGGCAGCCATGCTCTCCAACCGGAGACGCTGATGCATGCGCAACTTCGGCCCGATGAGAACTCCCAAACCATGACGAGTGTTTCGCATCAGGGAGCCGTCGTGCTGCAAGGGTCGGCCGGACCGCTGGCCCCACTGCTCTTTCTCTCGGGAGGTTCCCGAGCCGCGATCGCACCGTATCCAGCGCTGAGCGTGCAATCAGTTCTGGATCCGGGTGAATCCGAGTCATTTATCTGGGTGCATGCTGCCTGTGGTGAGCTGCAGGAATCGTTCACGCAGACCCGGGAGTTCATGTCAATCAAGTGGGATGCTGAGATTGCGCGCGTCGAACAGGCGAATGCTGGGCTGGTTGAGGTTGAGACAGGCAATCCGGATTGGGATATCGCATTGGCCATGGCACAGACCTCTTCCATAGCTGCATTTGTCGGACCCACTCGCCACCTTCCGCATGCTTCGATCGTGCAAGACCGATCTCCCGGCCAAGGTTACTCCGCTTACCCGGATGGGCGCGATTACGATCCAGGCTGGGATGGCGTCGCGGTACCAGACGCTTACGTCACGATCCTGCAGATCCTTCCTAGCGCGCCAGAACTTGCTCAGGGGCTCTTGTTAAACTACCTCGCCTGTCAGGCGCCGGACGGCACGATCGATGCGAAGCCTGGCCTCGGCGGACAACGCGGCGGTATGCAATGCGCACCTCTGCTTGCCAACATTGCGTGGCAAATCTATTTGAGCACGGAAGACCGAGAATTCCTTTCCGAAGTGTATCCACGCCTGCTGGCTTTCTTTGACACTTGGTTTCAAGAAGCCCAGGACAAGGATCAGGATGGATTCCCGGAGTGGCACAGTGCAGCCCAATCCGGATTCGATGATTGGCCTGCCTACGGACGGATACAGAGATGGGGGCAGGGATTAGATATCGCTCTAGCCGAAACCCCCGATCTCTCGTCCTACCTATACCGGGAGATCGAGGCACTGGTTGAAATAGGCCAAGTACTCGGACAAACCGAACGTGAGACAGATTTAAATAGCCGGCAAATGCTGATGCGGGAGGTGATCGAACGAACCTGGTCCGATAAGGAAAGCTGCTACCTCGCGCAGGATCGAGACCTTGACCTTACAGTCGTGGGTTCAAGGCTAGGCACGGGGCAGGGCGATACCCTGATCGAGGTCGGGCTTGAGTTCGAGCCCCCCGTTCGTGTCCTCATACGGGTGCAAGACGAAGAAAAGGCAAGGGAAGGAATCAAGATTTCCGTTCGAGGCAGAGCTACCAAAGGTCGAAAACGCGTCCATCGCTTAAACGGAGCAGATCTCTTGTGGGTGGATGGATTTGCAACGCTGACTTCGGAGGCGACTTTCACGCGCATTGAACAGGTTGAGGTCCAAGGCCTTGATAAGAATTCAAAGACCGAGGTGCGCATCGCTGATTTTTCCAGACCTGATCACACGGGTTTGCTCCCGCTATGGGCAGGAGTGCCGGATAATGATCGAGCCAACCAACTTATCAAGCAAGCGATAACAAACGAACGAAGATACTGGCGAGAATTTGGGATGCCCAACTGGCCTGCGGATGGATTGGCCTATCGGCATGCTTCGGTTCAGATTCGCCCCAATCTAATGGTTGGCGAAAGCCTGGTCAATCACGGATACCTGGATGAGGCAGTTGAGTTGATTGAGCATGTAATGAAGGCTTGTATTCATTCGCTAAGAGAGGATCGGGCGTTCCGGGAGGCCTATTATCCCGATCAGCCTGGCGGCCAGGGAAAGTTAGGCCACAGTTCCGGTGTGGCGCCCCTTTCACTCTTCCTGCATGTGCTTGGAGTCCGACTGATTTCGCCGTATAAGATTGCCTTACGAGGACACAATGCCTTTTCCTGGCCTGTGCACCTGAGCTGGAGGGGAGTGCGGATTGAGTGGAATGAGGAAGAGGCGATCGTAGAGTTTCCGGATGGTGGCCAAGTCAAAGTGCAGGGAAAATCGGTTCAAATCGTCGCCCAGGTGCCGCAATTATAATTTCCACCACAGGAGGCAGATCGGAGAATCTTGACCGACCTAGTTGAAATCGAACTGCTGATACTCGGTATGCTGCTGATCGCGTCGATCGTTTCGATCCTGGTGCGACGCGTGCGCATTCCCTATACGGTGGCATTGGTGCTTGTGGGGCTGATCCTATCCCTGCGCTCGCCAGTCGAAATTGTGCTCACGTCCGAGCTCATCCTCGGCATCTTCCTTCCCCCACTCCTTTTTGAAGCCGCCTTCCACTTAAACCTCAGCGAGTTGAGGCGTAACGTCATCACCATTGCCGTTCTGGCGGTTCCAGGCGTAATCCTCACCATGCTTGTGGTGGGAGGGATTCTGGTCGTTGGACCTGGACTATCGGTAGGGATCGCGCTCGTATTTGGAGCGCTCATCGCCGCAACTGATCCTGTTTCGGTGGTGGCGATCTTTCGCCGGCTCGGCGCTCCAAAGCAACTTGAAGTGCTGCTCGAAGGCGAGAGCCTTTTCAACGACGGCACCGCGGTCGTGCTCTTTAGCATCGCGCTAGGAGCCCTTGGAGCGGCCGAGTTCAACCTGCCAGACGGGGTAATTGAGTTCTTCATCGTCGCCGGGGGGGGAATAGCCATCGGGTTCCTATTCGGTTGGATCGTCCAACAGCTAGTCGGGCGCATTGATGATCACCTTGTCGAGACTACTCTCACGACCTTGTTGGCTTTCGGGTCATATTTGATAGCTGAACAGTTTCATGTGAGTGGTGTGTTGGCGGTTGTTACCGCAGGATTGATCAACGGCAACATCGGCCAAAAAGGAATGTCCCCCACAACTCGCATCGTTGTTCTGAATTTCTGGGAGTACGTCGCCTTTCTAGCAAACTCCGCTATCTTCCTCCTGATCGGGCTCTCCCTGGACCTGCCCTCTCTGTTGAGCAATTGGCAGCTGATACTTTGGGCCATTTTAGGGGTCCTAATCGCTAGAGCCTTCAACATTTACGGGCTGTCCCGCCTAGGCAGAACAATTCCTTCCCGATGGAGGCACGTAATGTTTTGGGGCGGCCTGCGTGGCGCCATCGCCCTGGCTCTCGCATTGAGCCTTCCTGCCCAAGAGGACCGCCAAACCGTCATTGCCCTGACTTTCGGTGTCGTGCTGTTTACGCTTCTTGCGCAGGGCCTGTCAATGAATTGGCTGGTCAAGAAGCTCCGCCTGGTCACCCGCACTGACGAGCATGTGGAGTACGAGCTTCGCCATGCACGTGCGCTTGCTGCACGTTCCGGATATGAACACATACAGCGCCTCTATCAGGATGGCCTCATTTCACTGCATACTTGGGAGCGCGTTCGGCCTTTGCTCAGGGAGCGAGCGGATGCCTTGGCCGATGCAGTCCAGGAAGCACTGCAGAGCGCCCCGGGCCTTGAAGCGGACGAGATCAATACTGCACGGCGTGAAGAGCTACGTGCGCAACGCACGATGTTGGCCGACCTGCGTCGAGATGGCGTGATTTCAGAT
Organism: Anaerolineales bacterium; assembly: GCA_046759305.1. Taxonomy (GTDB): domain Bacteria; phylum Chloroflexota; class Anaerolineae; order Anaerolineales; family E44-bin32; genus JADFRG01. The sequence goes on along the minus strand of JBHIBY010000040.1, from coordinate 2,925 downwards.
GAAACATTTGAGCAACTGGTAACGGAGGTTGATGCCGCGCTCGACATGAGCCAGGAGGCCTGGGCGGCAGGATTCTATGAACTCGGTTCACCTGGCGAGGTCCGCCATTTGATGATGCTTGTAATTCAGGACCGTGATTTGGAAGCGGTATCCAATGCCCTCTCACTTCGCAATATTCCAAGCACACGCATCAAAAGCTCTGGAGCATTCCTTGCGCAGCGCAATCACACCCTGGTGGTTGGCCTGCGAGAAGGTGTACTGGAGCAGGCGGTCGCCGCCGTAGATGGCGTAGCAAAGGAACGTTTGGAATATGTTTCGACCTTTCCCGGTGACCAACCGATTGCGGAGGCTCAAGCGGTTCACGTGCGGGGTGCAACTATCTTTGTATTTGATGTGGAGAGGTTTGAGGCGATATAGCCATGAAGATGATGATCGTGATCCTCGGTGACCGTGACGCAGAGCCTGTAATGCAGGCACTGGTAGATCGGGAGTTCCGAGCCACGCGCATTGCCTCCACGGGCGTCTTTCTGCGACGTGGAAACACCACGTTGTTGATTGGTCTCGAGGATGACTTAGCGGATGAGGCGCTGGGGATTATTAGAGAGCATACGACCCAACCTGAGCAGGCTGACCAGCGTCGTGCGACCGTTTTCGTCCTACCAGTCGCAAGCTTCGAGCAATTGTAGCCTGAGGGCTTCAGCTACAAGCAGACTTTGCCGGCTGGCTCCAAGTACAAGCAGTTTTACCAACCCCCCTGACCTACACCCAGCTCTTACCGCCCCGAATCCGCAACACTAATTTTGATCTTCCCGGATAAGCCTGAAATCACGGCGCCAATATAAGAGCGGAGTTTTGTCATGATCGATGTCCCATTCCATCGCTTCGCCGACAAACACCGAGTGAGTGCCAGCCGGCAGCGACGCGTGGACACGGCACTCGAGGGTTGCCAAGCAACCTTCCAATAGGGGGCTGCCGAGCTCCCCGAGGCGGTAAGCGACTCCCTCGAGTCGCTCCTCTGAATCGGGAACGCCGCCTCCGAAACGCTGCGCCAATTCCTGCTGATCGCTCGCCAAGATACATACGGCAAAGGCGCCGGCCCTCAGCATGAGACTGTGGGTTCTGGTGCGGCGTTCGATGTTTACAGACACCAGCGGTGGCTCAAGGGAAACGGAAGAGAATGAACTTACGGTCATGCCATGGTGCACTCCGTCTACACCCCCGGTCACGACGGTAACGCCGCTGGCCCACTGCCGGAGGACGGATCGGAGCTCTTCCGGGCTCACTGTCATGGGGTTCCGAACAAGCTCGTGAGGATGGCGGGCGCAAATGAGGCGAGATTGTCCAGCTCGCTGACAAACTGCTGTCGCGCAGCTAGCGGCCCGACAAGCAGGGCCGGCACAGGATTTAGCGTATGTCCACGCTGCGAAAGGTCTTCCAAATTGCCGTGATCGGAGCTCATAACGAGAAGGTCCGATCTCTCCTCCCATGCTTCAAATAAGCCACCGAGAACCGCGTCTAGATTCTCCAGCAGTGAAATTGCATCGACCATCTTTCCTCGATGACCGGCAAAGTCGCTTGGCCAGAAGTCGAACCAGGCCAGGTCATAAGCCTCGGCGGCCCGGGCCAGTTGGCGGCCGGCTTGAGCCGGATCGTACCTGGGAATAGCAGGAAAACCTGGTTGCTCGGACCAGCCTGCGCCAGTGAAGTCGGCTGAGAACGCTCGACCGTTCTGCATATCTTCCACCGTCATCAAATCCAACCCGGCAGAAGTTGCCGCTAGTGGGATGGACGAATAGAGCCTGACGCCGCTTTCGATGGCTTCAAAATACCTTGGGGGATAGCCGTTCAGAAGGGCCGCGGATCCGCCGCGGTCCAATACCTGCTTGAATAGATTGTCCCTGCGGACGATCTCGGCCACCGCTGGGTTGGGTTTGGGACCGTAATGCTCGCCCACCCGGGAGGGAACGTTCTCACCCGTAAGGAGCGCGGCCTGTCCGGTAGCGGATTGCGGCGCACCCTCCACACCAAGCCGGGCATCGACGGCCAACAGCGTTGCACGCTGGCCTTCGAACGGAGCAGATCCGTCCACGAGACGCCGGCCTTCCAAGATGCCGACAAGGTTGGGCATGTCAGCGATCGAAAAGGGATTCCGCTCAGGATCGTCCGGCCCAAGGCCCACACCATCTAAGAACAGAAAAAGCACGCGCATTTCTCGATCAAGAGGATGGATTCTCTAGTAGCTGTCGCACCTGGTTGGAATCGATTGCTCCGATCCAACGCTGAAGTTCCTCACCGGCGTCATTGAAAAATATGAAAGTGGGTGTGAAGCGAAATTCAAAGTGCTCGGTCAAGGCTTCGCCAGCGGGGTCTTGAATATTCAGACGGATCACTTTCAATCGTTCCTCATGCTCGCGTTCGATCCCATCCACGATGGGCTTGGCTGCCATGCAAGCGCCTCAAAAGGGACTCTGAAACTTGAGCAACACTGGCGTGCCGGCTCCGATCTCCTCGAGCACAGCCTCTGGGTCCGTCGCAGTGCTTTCCCCTGGATTGAAAATGAAGTAAGCAATCCCCAGGCCGAGTGCGAGCGCACCAAAAGCCAAGAGATCGTTGAGCGTGATTCCATCTCGGAATAGCCAAACGGCGAGAAGCCCAAGCGAAAACGCCGCACCGATGGTGAACGAATGCTGATTGATAAATTGGATTGCAGACATCTGGCGGATTTTATCACCCAGCCCAGAAAAGGCCTGCACCGCCCGCTTACCTTTACACTACCCAGTACCTCTCTTACAATCATCGAACCTCAGCGCAAGGACTCTGATCTATGAAGGAATACGCAACCGAGAATCTTCGCAACATCGCCCTTGTCTCTCACGGGGGGGCAGGAAAGACCTCGCTAGGCGAGGCCATGCTGTTCCACACCGG
>JBHIBY010000039.1:0-24501 GCA_046759305.1 Anaerolineales bacterium | reverse complement strand
GTGGGTGTTGCGTGTGGAGAATTTGGTGAGGCCGATGCGGGTCTGTGGCGGGGAATTGTATGAGGAGTCAGCTGGGATATTACCGGCCCAGATGCATGGGCATAACGACGTGCAAAAAGTCATCTCGTCCGACCGGCTTGATCACGCCTGGGGAGGCCGGGCCGCTCGTCTCAAGCGCAACACTGGACGACTGAAGAACGCTCAGCACTTCAACCAGGAACCGTACGTTGAAGGCGATCTCGATCGGCTCGCCTTCGATGGTGGCATCGACCGTGATCTCATTCGAGCCTGTCTCGGCAGCTGTAGCGGTGACTTCGACCATGCCGGGCCCTTGATCGTCGCCGGGCGTGATATTGAGGCGAGCCGAGTGCGCCGATTCGCGGGCAAAAATATCGGCCGCTTTGCAGGCATGCAAAAAACCTGCAGTAGGAAGAATAGTACGGCTGCTGTGGCTGGTGGGGATAATTCCCTGATAGTCCGGGAAAGCTCCATCAATCAGCTGGGAAACCAGCTCAAAGTCACGCCCGCGGAAGATTGCCTGGCTGCGGTCAGAAGGCAGGTACATCTGGATGGTTTCTTCGTCGTCACCCGCAATGCGCGCCAGCTCGGACAGTGCTCTGGCTGGAATAATAGCCTTGACAGAGCGGTCGGCTCCGTTTGAAAGCTTCGCTTTGCGCACGGAGAGCCGGAAACCATCTGCTGCGGCCAGTGTCATTCCTCCAGCCACAATTTCGATCAAGACCCCAGTAAGCACCGGTCGCGCGTCGTCGGACGAAGCCGCAAATGTGACCTGCGAGATCATTTCTCGAAGGTCCGACATATCCAAATCGATGCCGTCCTCCAGGTCCGGAGGCGGCATCGGAGGGAATTCCTGGGCATCGATGCACTTGATATTGTTGTTGAAAGTACCCGAGCGGACGTTGAGCGTCTGCGTGCGCGTCGTCAGTTCCATTTCGACGTTTTCAGCGGGAAGCGTATTGACTAGATCAACGAAGGTACGAGCTGGTACGGTCGTAGCGCCTTCGTCCTCAATTTTGGCACCGATCCAATAGGTGATACCCAGCTCGAGGTTAGTCCCGGAGAGGCGCAGACGGCCATCTTCCGTGGCGACCAGCACGTTCCCAAGTACGGGGAGCGTACTGCGTGGGGAAACGGCACGTGCGACCGTTGTCAGACCACGTGCCAGGTTCTCTTGAAGGATGGATACTCTCATGATTAGCGCTTAAATGCGCGCGATTATGTGCAATCGCGAAGTATACCCGGAGTCACAGGTGATTCGTGGACAAGGCCCCCGCTCTCGAATACACTTAGCTCATGGCGGTTCAGGATGCTCAAGACGCACAAGCGGAACTCGATTGGCTCCGGGAACTGGTCTACCAACGTTCTAAGCTGGTAGAGATCAGCCTGACCCTGAACTCCACCCTCGAACCCGACAGACTGCCGCAGCTCATCATCAAGATGGCGACCGATCTGCTAAACAGCGAGGGTGCCTCAATCCTGTTGCTGGATGAGAATACCCATGACCTGTATTTCGCGGCCGCCACAGGGGGTGATCCCAAAGAGCTGCGGAATATCCCGGTTCCGATGGAAGGCTCCATTGCTGGGACGATCTATCGCAAGAACGAGCCTCTAATCATCAACGAAGTGGCAAAGGATCCACGCCACTTTCAGCAGGTGGACGCCAAAACCCAACTCGAAACTCGCTCCCTTATTGGCGTTCCTATGACCATTCGCAATGAGGTCATCGGCGTGTTGGAGGCGCTAAACAAACGCGGTGGCGAGTTCGCGGAGGATGACGTCCGGACGCTGGAGATCATCGCCTCAACTGCCGCGGTTGCCATCAACAACGCGCGTTTGCTGGATGCGCTGAAACGAGCCTATGAGGAGCTCGGCCGGCTCGACCGAATGAAAACGGATTTCATCGCAATCGCCTCTCACGAATTGCGTACGCCGCTCGGCGTGATCCTGGGATATGCAGCACTGCTGCAAGAGGAGGCCGGCGGAGAATCCTCTGAGCATGCTGAGACAGTCTTAAATCAAGCTCTGCGGATGCGGAGTCTGATCGAAGATATGACTAATATCAATACGATGAAGGTCGGCTCCAAGGAGTTGGATCTGCAAGAGCAGCCGCTGCAGGATCCTGCACGTATGGCTCAGGAAGAGGTTTCGGACCTCATACAGGCCAAGGGACAGGTGCTGACAAGCAATATACCGCCCGATCCGCTAGTAGCGAGGTTCGATGCACCCAAGGTAACCATGGCGTTGATCAACTTGCTCAACAACGCCATGCGGTTCACTCCCGCAAAGGGCGAAATTCGGCTCGACGTTGAAAAGCACGGTTCTGAGGGGTGGTTGCGAGTTGTCGATACAGGAATGGGGATCCCAGAAGATCAGGTCGACAAGATCTTTGACCAGTTCTATCAGGTAGAAAACCACATGACGCGCCGCCATGAAGGCATGGGTTTGGGGCTTTCTATCGTTCGGGCCATCGCGGATGCACACGGAGGACGCGTTTGGGCGGAAAGCCCGGGGCCTGATAAAGGTGCGACCTTTACGATCGCGCTCCCATTGAGCTGAGCGTAGCTATTCGCCTTCGTGCTTATGGAGCGTGTCGCCGTTTCGGACGCGCTCCTTCACTTTTATCGCGACTTCCTCGCCCTTTGAACCTTGCTCGACGGGCTCGTGTTCGACCTGCATCGACTCGATTTCTTGGTGAAAGTCGGTGTGGGCTCCCTCGAAATGCACCATATCTCCGAGCTTGATGTCGGATTCAAGCTCTACAACAGCGACGCTGACCTTGCCGAACCAGTGCACCACCTTTCCGATTTGCTTTCCTTCAGCCATTTCTCCTCCTACATGCTTCTCCTGCGCTTTGCGGCAGTGCGGACATCTTGCCTACGTTAGGGCTCGTTCCTGCCTCCTGCTTCTTCCTCGCTGATTACGGGTGGAGTCGCGCCGCTAAGACCTCACGCCCGATCGCAGCTCCACCCTTCCTGCAGTTCGATTCTACACCCCGCGCGAGGTTGAGTGTTGCCTATCATCAGTATCAAGTCTGGTCACGGCAATCGCTGCGAGAATGAAGGCGATCAGGGTCAGCGAGTACAGCGTCCGATACCCTGTTTCTTGGCTCCCGGTGAACCGATTGATGGGATCGATCAGCGCTCCGCCAGCGAGACGCGCAATGAAACTGCCTCCTGCCGTGGCGATATTTGCGATCCCGAGGTAGCGAGCGGCCATTCCCTTGGGGACGAGGTCCGTGGCCAGCGCCCAGCTGGCGCTAAGGAATACTCCCGTGGCCAAACCCAGTGCGCCGCCGCCAAAGATCAGCACCGGGCGCGTGCGTGCGCCAAGCAGGATGAGATTACCGCCCACGGCCACCAGGCATGCCACCAGAATGATTGGCTTTCTACCTATCCTGTCTGACAGTCGGCCGGCTGGAATCGTGATCAGCATCAGCGAGACCCCCAACACAATCGAGATGTCGCCGAATAATCGGGACGACTCCGAGAAGGTCATCCCGACCACATCCACCATGTAGAAGATAATGAAGCTATTGAGCGCGATCACCGCCGCCCAGAAGAGGGTGCGGTTCGTAAACCACCATCCAAAACCTCTGGGCCAATTACTGCGTTGGAGGAAGGCAGAAAGGCTTTGCGGAGCTTTCTGCGAATCATCCCTTGTTTCACTCTCTGCATCCGATTCATCGAGCGATTGTCGCGCCCTCCAGAGTCTGGCCGTGATCGAAGTGAGAGCCATGGTGCCGATGAGTACAAAAGAAGTGGCAAGGACGGCGGCTTGTGGAGTCCCCTGTGCCACCATATACGCTGCGAGGCTCCTCCCCAAGATGAATCCCATGATCTCGAAAAGGCTCTTCAGACCGGAAGCCGCTCCTCGTAGTGCGGTAGGGAGTTGGTCCGGGAGCAGCGCTTGCCATGGGGCCTGAGCCGTGTTCGACCCGAATTGATATGCGATCACACCCAGCAGCAAGATTCCAATCGTGGGAGCCAGCGCAACCGTAAACAGGAACCCGACTGCCAGCAGCGTGCCAGCGATCAAGTATGGAACCCGCCGGCCTAAAGGAGCTCGCGTCCGATCCGAAAGGGCTCCGATCACCGGTTGAGTAAACGTAGCCACAAGCAATCCGGATGCCGAAACCAACCCGAGAGCGGTGTTCCGGTTCTCGGGTGCGAGCTCGGCTACCTTGAAGCTCAGCAGAGCCGGGTCGAGGGTGTTTACTCCCATCCCCAGACCCAGCGCAAGCAGAGTCAGGCCAGCCAGCCGAAGCCAGATGGATAAGCGTTGTTTCAATGTTGATTCATGAGGGGCGGACTAGGGATATAGTGCCTCCGTTCATCGCCGCTCGCCATGGCCCTAGACAAGCGCAGAAGGTTCGGTTCCCAAGTAATCGGAGAATCGATCGGAACAACCCCAGGTTTGCTGGATAGCGTCTAATTCAGAGCGCGAAGGTGTCCCCGGGTCGAAGAACGTGAGGTTCAGTCTCTGTTTCAGAGCGGACGCGCTCGGCCCATGCATCAGCATCCTGTTCAATTAGCTCCCAGGTGCTGTAGTGGACCGGAATCACATGCTTAGCCTGCAGCAGCTTCACCGCTCTCAGTGCGTCATCAGGCCCCATCGTGTAGTTATCACCGATAGGGATTACCGCCAGGTCCAAGCCTTCCTCACCAATCAAAGCCATATCGCCGAAGAGACCCGTATCACCTGCAAGGTAAACCTTTTGGCCCCCGGGGGTCGTGATCAAGAAGCCAGAAGGATTTCCCCCATCGGATCCATCGGGCAAGGCCGAACCATGAAGCGCGAGGGTGAGCTTTACATAGCCGAAGGGGAATCCGTGACCACCGCCCAAATGCTGGCCATGGGCCTCTACGCCTTGAGACTGGAACCAGGTGGCGATCTCAAAATTGCTGACCACCATCGCACTGGTTCGCTTGGCGATCGGCACTGCATCCGTTACATGATCGCGGTGGCCATGCGTGACCAGAATATAGTCGGCCTCAACATCCTCGGCCTTGACTGTGGTGGCTGGATTGTCCGTGAAGAAGGGATCCACGATCACTTTGGTGCCGTCCACGTCGAGGCCTGAGGTGCCGTGGCCGTGCCAGGTGTAAGTAAGGGACATCTAATTTTCCTCCTGTCTTAACCGCTCCTCGAGTATAGACCAACTATCAATCAGGCAGCCGTCAGCTCGCGGCTACCGCCGATATGGAATCAGGGAAAGCTTCAGGGTAGCTTGTACGCCGCCTGTGTTGGCTTCAGGGGGCGGCTGATCCAACGCGGTCGCCGATTGCCGTCTGGGCTGAAGTCGGCCGCAGCGCGGGTCATCGACAGCCACTGGCGATAAACATCCATCGAGCGCTCGGTATCGACCCAGATGTCGCCGTTGCGATCTCCAGGGCCTGCCTTCACAACCAGGGTAGCCTTCTGAAGCCAGCAATGACCGCCGCTTATGGGATCGGGATGGACTGCATGGGTGAGGTTCTGGTGTACGCCCACTTCCTTCCACCATATACGGCTCGTATCCGGATCAAAAGACTCCCAAGGCTCCGCGCCATGGATCACTTTCAGCCCGAAATCCTCATCATCGCCTTGCTCGAGTCTTGCCAAGTTTGACATACCGCGGTTTACGCCTTGGTCTTCGCTTAATCTCCAGCGCCCTAGGTGGTGGCTGACGGCGACGATCCCTGGCTTGATTCCTTCGGTGACCCAGGTTTTGTCTACAAAGTAACCGATCTCCGTCTCGATTCGGGCCAGGTCGTTTGTCTTCAAATTTAGTCGCTCGGCGTCCTCCGGATGCATCCAGACGGGGTTCTTGTGGCTAATTTCGTACAACCACTTGGAGTTAGCGCTGCGGGTGTGGATTAAGGTTGGGAGGCGGAAAGTGGGCAGCAGAAGCATCTCGCCCTTGTCTCTGTCGATTTCTGAATGAGCGACATGGCTCTGAAGTGGCCACGGCAGGGCGTACTCTAGCTCCGGCCAACCCCACTGCGCCAATGTACTGCTGTAGAACTCAAACTTGCGGCTCGGTGTGTTGACCCCCAGTCGAGCTTCGCCATCGATCATCACACCAACAACGGCTCCCTCCGGATCGTGAATTCGATCTTGCTCATCTGCTTCGAAATCGGAAGGCAGCCCGGCACCCTCTTCAAGACCCGAAGGCCGGTTCTCAAACGGCTGATAGTTGTCGCGCTTGATCTCGAAAGCTCCATACTTCCGCATGTAAGCTAGAGGAGAGAATCCCTCCTCCGATGCGATCTCGGGCAATCCCGGCACGCTATTTTCGAAGATCCAGCGATAGTATTCTTCGACGGTGATAGTCTCACCGAGGCGGTAGGGGCTCTCAAACCACTGTCGAATCCCCAGGCTACCGTCCGGGTCCATTTGCGTGGAGAGCTCAATCCAGAACTCATTCTCTTCCCAGACTTCACCGGGATTGGCCTCGTAGGTAAAGCGCATCTTCTTTCCCGCTCGCTCAATCGCGACTCTGCGCACGGGTTGTCGGAAGGCAATCCACTGGGAGGCATGCGTTTCCTGGCTCATCAGGTCATGCCGCTCTCCGGCCAGACCCATCGGTAGAACGTAGTCCGCGAACTGCGTGGTTTCATTCCAGGTTGGAGTAAGCGCTACGTGGCATTTGATCTTCTGCTCGTCCCTTAGCGCCTTCAACCACATGAATCCATCGGGATTGGTCCACAGAGGGTTGTAAACGCGAGTGAAATACACGTCGACTGTGCCGCGGCCCTCCTCCAGTAAATGGGGAAGCAAAAAGCTCATCTCATAATGAGAGAGAGGCCACTCATCTGGATAGTGCATCTCGTTCCAGGCCTTAATCGAAGGAGGATTTGCAAAGGGTTTCGGGACGAATTTGTTCCAGCTGTTAGCGGCTGTACCGCCCCGAGCTCCGACGCTGCCGGTGAGCATGTTCAAAAAGAACAGACAGCGCGCCACCTGCCAGCCACCCAGGTTTCCAATACTTGCCGCACGCCAAGTATGTGCCGCAAGACGACCGTCGCAGTGCGCAATGTATTCGGCTGCCTCGCGCAGGCTCCGTTCTGAGACCTTCGCCTCCTCAGCGGCACGCTCGAAACTGAACTCTGCGTAGAGAGCCTTCAGGACTCTGTCGTACGTATCGAATTCGATGGACTGGGATCCGGAGACAAGTTCTCTGACTTTGGCGCCTGCATCCAGCTTACCCTCTCGGATAGCGGAAAGGAATTCCCTCCAATTGGACCACCGCCGCATAAACTCCGTGTCATAAAGGTCATTCTGGATTAGATGATTTGCCCAACAGAGCAGGACGGCGCTCTCGCTGCCTGGCCAAGTTGGCAACCAGACATCGCTCTTGCTGGCTGTGTTGCTGAGGCGCGGATCCATAGTGATGATCTTGGCTCCCTTCATCTTGCCCTCGACGATGCGCTGGGCGTGCGGATTGAAGTAATGCCCAGCCTCGAGATGGCTGGATAGCAATAGGATCACCCGCGCGTTTGTGTGGTCCGGACTGGGCCGATCGAAGCCGCCCCAGAGACTGTATCCGGTTCGTGCGCCAGCAGAACAGATATTGGTATGGCTGTTGTGTCCGTCAACGCCCCAGGCTTCGATCACGCGCGTGGCATATCCATCCTCGCCCGGACGTCCGACGTGGTAAATGATCCCATCCCGCCGTTGGATCCGGCTTTTCCGCATCTTGGAGGAGATCTCCTCCAATGCTTGCTCCCAACTGATGCGCTCCCAGTTTCCTTCGCCGCGCTCGCCAACCCTCTTTAGCGGATACAGGATCCGCTCGGGGTCGTAGGTCTGGTTCAATGTCGCCGGTCCCTTGGCGCAATTACGACCTCGACTACCGGGATGAGCTGGATTCCCCTCGAATTTACGAATCTCAAATGTTTCTTTATCCACGTACGCTAACAACCCGCAGCCGCTCTCGCAGTTGAAGCACACCGTTGGCACCAGCGTGAATCGTCGGGCTACTCTCTTTGGCCAGGCCTTCCCGTCCCACTCCACCCAGTCGTCCCACTTTTCCTGCGGAGGGTATTGGCTCATCCGCCCGTCCGGATGCAGGATCGTAGTCATGTCTGCAGTTTCAGGGTAACTACCAGATTTGGCGAACGATGGGAGGTCTGTACCCGCGACATTGGTCTCACCGTTCGGCTCAATCGATTCGGAAGATGAGCTAGGGACTTCGTCCGACTTGGTCATCGATTGCGTCCTTCTCCTATCTTTCCCTACTCAACTATTCGGGATCTCCTGCGGAGCCATCACGAAAGCGAACTCGAACAGGTAGAGTCCAATGACAGCACACACACCGGCAATAGCGGCTGCTAGTTCGGAGCCAAGCAGCAGCATGCCGAGCGGCAGCAAATGACCGAGTACGACGCTGCCTAGCCAGAAATGATTGCGGTAGTGGCCGCGCAGGATGTCGTGAGCCGCTTTGGCTGCCAACTCGCTGGCATGCGGCATACCGAATTCGCCGAGGAAGGTGACGAGCAGGTCCAGGATCGCGCTGGCGGCGAATACTACTGTGGCGATGCGAGCAACATCGCTCGGCAACGCAGCGACCAGCTGAAGCAGCAAGATCACTCCACTGCCGGCCATAAAAGCCTGCACCAGCAGATGGACCGGAAGCAGCGTGCTCTGCCACAAGTCACGGCCTTCGGCCTGTCCAAAGAGGAAGCCGGTGTAGATCGCCGCTCCGGCGGCAAAGATGACGCCTAACCATAGCGCCGGCAGCCGAAGCGAGGTGGCCAGGCTGGCGCTCAGCAATCCGAGCTGAACGCCGCCTTCAATAAGCAACCAGAGGCCGGCGACCAGTGTGAAACCCATGAGCAAGAAGGCGCCCCTCGCCAGCCAGCTGCGCCATTGAGGGCGGATAACGATGTAGTAGAAGCGCTCCGGGTGTTCGAGATCGAGCACTAAGAGCGCGGTGGTAATTCCAATGAAGAGAAGTGACATGAAATTGAGCAGGATTGCGGTTTGCCGATCGAATCCCAGGAGGTTCAGCCCTAGGCCCAGACCGAGCATGAGAAAAAGCCCGGCCCCGATTGCTTTCGTTACCAAATATGCGGGTACAGGCCAGTGCCACGGCACCTTGTGCTGGGCGTTGTAGGAGACCTGCACCATTTGTTTTGACACCCGACCACCGAACTGGATCGGCCCGGATCCCTGCGCGGGTAGGCCGCGAATCGATGTTCCGGATTTAGATCTTCTGCCTGTGTTCCCGTGGTTGCCACCTTTTGGATTGACACTCTTTGAATCACTCGCGGTATGCAAGGGGAGAACGTCTGAGGCCATGAAGGTGGCCGGCGTGCGGTCGGCAACCGTGGGCTGAAGCGCCGCCTCATTGCCGCTGATGTAAAACAACTTGGGGGCCGTGCCTTGTTCTGGTTTTCTGACGGTGACCTCATTTGTGGCCAATACGTGGCTGATCTCAGTATTTGGATCGTCGAGATCGCCGGCGATGATCGAATGCGTTGGGCACACAATGACACAGGCTGGCTCAAGCCCGATATCCGTTCGATGCGCACAGAAATGGCACTTGGTAGCCGTGTGGTATTGAGGGTCGATGTAAATGGCATCGTATGGGCAGGCTTGCATGCAGGCCCTGCAGGCGATACAGATGGAAGGATCGAACTCGACGATTCCGTCCTCCCGATGGTACATGGCTTCCGTTGGGCAGATTCGAACGCAGGGCGGATTGGCGCAGTGGTTACAACGGGTAACCTGGAAATGGCGCTGTATATAGGGAAAGGCGCCGGTTTCTACATATTTCACCCATGTGCGAGATACCCCGAGGGGTACGTCGTTTTCCATCTTGCACGCGGTTGAACAGGCATGGCAGCCGATGCAAGTCCGGTTATCGATTACAAATCCGAAATTCATCTCGGTACTTCACCCAAGCTGAACATAGACTTCGGTTACCTTTGCCGCCCCCAGGTAGGTTCGGATCGCATACTTGTGACCCGCGCTCTCTTGTCCAGCACTGTCTGCCGCTAGCCCGAGGCCTTGTGGCTTAATACGCATCCCATCAATTGCTGAGGCAACGCTTCCAATCCTCAATTGGCACACCGGTCAGCCGATCGGCAGGGTCGATCCAGGATTTGGCCGGAATTGACTCCAGGTGGGCGCGGCGAATAATGCCATCCCGAGAAAGCAGGCTGGCTTGAATTCGATAGCCGTTCATTTCGGCTACCTCTGCGTGCACATATACACCGGCCGCGATCTTCAGCGCCTGCATGGGCTCTCCTCGGCCGTTCGATGCATGGAGGTTCAGGTACTCCTGAGACGTCAAACGCAGCGCCGCCCGTTCGGACTGGCTTCTCTCCCCTGGAGTGACCCTCCCGAGCTCCAGCGGACGCCCGAGAGCGCGCGAGAACTCTTCTTCGAGTATTTGCTGGATGCTACCGAGGGACGCCGCGATGCCGTTGGCTCGAAGCGTAGTTAAGTGCTGTCCCAGTGCCCAAGAGGCCAGTTCGCGGAAAGGCTCCCACGGAACCCTCCACACTCGAGCCATGAGTTCGTAGTCGAAATCGAGAAGTAGGTTACCGACCACCACACTCGCCTCTCCGATGCGTCCTCCACCCACGCCGGCGAGCCGTTTGCCATCCGCCACAATCTCATTGGTGGAGACCAGGCCGGCCGGAATTCCCAGTCTGCGTAGTGTCTTGACCGGCGCGGCGAGCATCTGGGCGTAAATACGGTCCACGAATACCGGGATTCGAGTGTAGTGAAAGATGCACTGATAGAAGATCTGATCGGAGTCGAGATAGGTTGCCCCCCCACCAAGTCGCCTGCGGTAGACCGGCAATGACCGACGCTTGCATTCTTGCCGGTCCAAAACCTCGTCGTAAACCTGGTGGTACCCCAAGCAGAGATGCGGGGAGCCCGGCCGGCAGAGGATGATGGTGTCCGGCCTGTCAGGGCGCATCCGTTCGGCGATGGCGTGATAGAGGGCTTGTGACTGCCAGGCTGGCACGGTTCCCAGGTCGAGAAGACGGATCCTTGAGGGAGTCATACGATCGTCATCTCGGGCGCAGGAGCGATGTAAGACCGCACTCGCCAACAGCCGCAGGCAAGGTCTTGGCGAGCCTCAAGCGACGGCCTCGGTTAGATTGGACCAGACTTGCTCGAGCCGCATCTCTTGCCTGATTTGGATGAGATCGCGTGAATTGGGCCGGAACGGATAATCGCGATATTCCTCGCCGGGACGGTAGGAGCCATAAGGTCGGTTGCAGGCCAGCTCACCAACCCGGTCCGGGCAGCCGTCGGTCATAAACGGGAGTCCCGTATCGATCGTCACCTCGACCGTCGTTTTTGGAGCTTCTAAACCAACGAGGCTGCCACTTCGGTCAAATGTAAATACCTCCCGAGGCAGGTCGCGCTCTTCAATCAAATGCTTTACCAGTTGAATGCGACGCAGACGATGCGTGGGCGCGCGTTCGACATTCTGCATCTCTGTTCCGGGTTCCGGGTTAAATGAAAACAAGTATCCTGCGATCTGCTCGGACCGGAGCTGGTAGAAGAGATCAACCAGCTCCAAATCAGTCTCTCCCAGTCCCACGATGATGTGGCAATTGACTTTCATTGGCCCGTAGATCCTGCGGGCAGCCCTGATGATCCGCCAGTGATGCTCCCAGTCATGCGGGCTTCGAGCGCCTCGCCCGCGTGTGTCATGAAACAGCTCCTCTGCGGCCGCGTCCAGGCCAACTCCGATGATGTCCGCGCCGGCCTCTTTGATGACGTGCAGCCGGTCTTCGTCCAGGGTCGTGGCACTCACCAAGGCCGAGATCGGCACCTCGCGGGCGGCCTGTCGCACGCGACCGATCATGTCTACAAGGTCTTCGTAAGCACGGTGATCCTGTACTTGAGCGATGCAGACCCGGCCCACGCCTCGCTCACGTTCGACCTTCCCGATTTGCTCCGCGACAAGGTCTGTGGAATAGAGCGGCCAGGCCACTCGGATGAAGGTGTTCTCCTCCGGCACCCCCGGCCGTTCTCGAGCGAGTCCGCAGTAGATGCAATTGGCGTAGCATCCCTCCGGGTAGTTCAGGAGCAGATTGATGCAGTTACAGTTGCAGCGATCGATCCGGCCAGGCTTTAGGCCGAGCTCGATAGCGGCCGCCATGCTGATGCGGACGTAGTCTGGGCTGATTTGAAAGTACTCAGATTGCTGGCGCGAAGGAACGTTGACTTTGGCCATGCCATTTTCTCCTAGATCTAATTCACCATGTCACGCCGCAACAAGCGTTGATGAAATGCGGTTCTAGCCCACGCTCGCGCGCATAGTCGACTATACCTTCCGCCGGATAGGCGATTCCGTTCAGACCCGCGTCGATGGCCAAACGATCGATTTCGGCCTTGATTGGACGCAGCGGGCGGGCGCATCCCAACATGATCGGTATGTCCGGCATCCTCTTGCGTGCGAGCTCGAAGTACGCACCGATCTCGTCTGCTGAGGGTGGCTGAGCGCCAGCCATAGGAGTGCCGGTGAGGGGCATCAGGATCACTAAAACCAAAAGCTTGGGCGGGTGGGCGGCGACCATCTCGAGTGCGCGCCACTCGCCCAACATCTCTCCAAAATGTAGCCCCAAGATGATGTGCGGGATCGCGGGTACTCCGTGCAGCTCTAACTGTGCCAGTGCATGCTCATAATGCTCGGGTCCCGATGCCAGATGATAGACCTGCTGAATGGTGTCCCTATGGCCGATGACGTCGATCATGGCACCGTCTAAATCAACTTCAGCCAGCGCCCTGCAAGTCCGCTCATCTGGGAGTCCAGTGTGCACTCGGATCGCGAGCTTGAGCTCCTCACGGATGCGTACCAAATCAGGGACATGCCGTAGAAGTGGAACTCGTCCGAGCCGATCGCTGCCACCGGAGATCAAGACCCCGCGCGCACCCCGTTCAACAAGCAACTCGCAAAGCTCGAACAGGGTTCCATCAAATTGGCCCAAGTCCGCCATGCCACGCAGCACACTCATATTGCAGTGTTCGCAGCTCAGGGCGCAGGCGGTGCCTGTAAGGCTGATGGACACGTACTCACCCGGTTCTTGGTGGGCATAATCCGAAGTCTTATAGCGCTTCAAGCCCGGGGTGTGAAATGTGATCTGGTCCGCGAAGCGCGCCCGGCGTATTTCCAAGCAGGCTGGGTCGATGCGCACCGTGGCTGGCGTGGGAAGGGGAGTTTCCATCCAGACCAGATCAGTCACTCGCCCCTCCCGGAGACACAAAACATCCGTAGGGATCGGATCGCATCCTCGATTCGCTCGCCATGGCGCGTCTTACAGCTTTCAGGACTACATCTGTCAAGCTATCCCGGGGGACTCCATCCAGTTCGCTGCGCCGCCGGTCATAGGCTGCCGCGATGGTCTCTCCGACCTCACCAGCTTTGCTCGGGTGCCAGCGCAGGTTGGCTTCTATGTCGGCTACGGCCGCCTCATCGGCAAAGAAATCGCCTCCGATCAGCACGGATTTAAGCGTGCTTCCCGCCATCGTCACCTGGGCCTCAAGCAAACCGGCCGGTGTCTTCACCCTTGCGTTCCCGAAGCTGTCGGGAACCGCCGTCTGTTGGAAGATCCAATCGTTCGAGAGGTACTTGGTTGACACAAGCGAGGCCATCTCCGACTGCTCGTCCTCTGTGATATTCCTTGGAGTCAGCTCGACCTGGAAGGCGGCCGCATAGCCTCGAGCGATTTCGCGCCGAACCTCCTCTAGGCTGATCATGGTACCCGTCTCTTTGCGGATGGTAGATACACGAGCGGCTACGGTCGAAATCTCCTTGTCGGAGATCTTCTCAAAGGGAGTGTTCAGCACGTGGAGCATCAGCTCGACATCGAGGTCCACGAGAATGGAGGCGTGAAACAACAACCCACCGGTTGGTGCCCGATAGATACCGAGCCCCACGAGCTTCCTCCCATCCACTTCAATGTCATTCTTGCGGCGGAATTGAGCCTCGACGCCCAGCCGATTCAGTCCGTGGAGGATCCCCGCTGAGAATTGGACCATGAGCGCCCTGGCGCGGCTATAGGTCTCATCCCCCCGGCCGGGCAGGGTGAGCGCCACCCCCAGCTGATCTGCGCCCATGAGGATGGCCCCACCTCCGGTCGGCCTTCGGTTAACGGAGATGTCGTTGGCTTGGCAATAGTCCAGACGTATCTCGTTTCTGACATTCTGAAAGCGCCCGACCAGGGCGCAGTGGGAGCGGTAGGTATAGAGTCTTAGGGTCGGAACTGATTCACCGACACCAACGCGCCTGGCAAGTACAGTATCAGTGGCCAACCCGAAGGCTGCCGAAACCCCATCGTCCGTGATAAGGCGCCAGTTGCTCAATCGATCCATCCCTCGGCTCGATAGCGTTCTATTTCCGCATCCACCCATTTCGGTATGGCCTCGCCGGAGACCAGCTTGACCGCCTCTTTCTCCCACGCTCGCGGCTGTATCGCGACCAGCCATCCCTCCCCATAAGGATCGCGGTTCACGACGGAGGGATCGCCCACGGCTTGCTCGTTCCGATCGATCAGCAAACCGGTAATGGGTGCGACAATGTCCCCGGTCATCTTGGTCGCCTCGATTGTGCCCAGCGAGTCACCGCGCCGAACAGCCACTCCTGTCGCCTGCAGAGTCAGGTAGGCCAGATCCCCCAGTGAAGCCAGTCCAAGCTCATCGATTCCGACGACAATTTGTACATCCGAATCCATCTTTGCCCACATGTGGCTGTCGCCATCGTAGTGCCTGTCCTGCGGGATGAAGTATCCGGTTGTAGAAGCCATCGAATCCTCCCCTGTCTTGGTCTGTTCGAATAGGTGCCCTTCTCCCTGTTACCCTCTTTTCAGCCGGCACGAATCGCTATACATCAAACCCTTCATCTTCTGCACATCGGAAGCAACGTATGTCGTTTTCCTCGATCTTCCTTTGAAAGTGGCTAACGGCCTCCTGACCGGTAATCAGCGTACTCCTCACAGCTTCCGGGTGACTCAGGTTAGCTTTCACGAGCCAACCCCTACCGTATGGATCCTTGTTCGCGATCAGCATGTCCTCTGAGAAAGTCTGCTCATTGGTCTCCAGGATCTCGGCTTCGAAGGGAACCACAAAAGGTCCGACCCACTTGGCACTCTCGATGGTCGCGGCACTCTTGCCTGATCTTATTTTTTTGCCGACTGATTTGAAACGGATCGACAGCAGCTTTCCCGCCAATGTCTGAGCGATGTCCGTTATCCCCATGAGTGCCAGTGAGTCGCCTTCAAAGCGCATCCAGAGGTCGAACTCCGGGTGGTAGTAGAGATCTTCAGGGATTTCACAACCGTTGTAAATTGCCATTGCTTGTCGAAGTCGCTCGAGGCACGCACCCTATCGTAGCCTGCATTTGATGGCCACAGGACGCTCGGACTTCTATGCTCCTGGCTGGGCGCCTCCGGCTCGCCCAGCGCAGTCGATCCCCTCCTCCATCAGGAAGGCACCATAGCTCTCCAGTGCTTCGGCTCCAGTCAGCAGGTCTACCTTGTCGGTATCCCAATCCTCGGGCTGCACCCGAACGAACCACCCTTCTCCATAAGGATCGGAGTTTAGGATCTTCGGGTTGCTTATGACAGTCTGATTGGCCGCCACGATTTCCCCGTTGACGGGTGACTTGACCGGTCCTACCCACTTGCCGCTCTCAATGATCCCAGCGCTCTTTCCCTTCTTCACACGTCTCCCAACCTTTTTGGGAGTGGCAGAGACAATCCCGCCGGCCAGGTGCTGGGCCGGATCGGTCAATCCGAGAGTCACCGTCCCATCCTCTTCCGGGCGCAGCCAGACATGCTCCCTGACCCAGTAGTAAAGGTCTTCCGGTATGTTGCAGTTGTTGGCAATGGTCATAGATTCGCGATCCTTAGGCTCCCGGTTTCCTGGCAATAGGGGCATTTCATCTGCATCGTTATTCGCTCACTGGGATTCTAGGTACTGGCCGCTCACCTCGGAAGCGATGCGCTTGATGAGCTGAACGATACTGTTCCCCGCCAACGTGGTTTGCACGTGGTCCGTATCGATGTTTCTGCTCACTAGGCCCACCTGCACCAGGTCGTTCAATCGTTCGGACAACGTCAGACGCAACACTCCCGTGGCCTCGATGAGCTGATCCATCGAGAGCGCATCGGCATTGGCAAGCGTCGCAAGCGCCGAGAAGTTAATCGGATCGGCGGCGCTGCGGAGCGCCCGGAGCGTCATTTCGATCGAGGCCGCTGAGAGCTCGCTCTCCTTGAACCTCGAGAGCCACTCACCACTGCCGGACTCGAGCCGATCGAGGCGGTCCAAGGCCACGGTCAAGCTGCGCAACCGGTCGCTCAATCCGCTGGCGATGTGCGGGACCTCATCCTGGACCTGCGTGGGGGCACTCAAGCAAGGGCCTCCGCAGGCACGGATTCTAGCGTGTTTAGCTCAAGGCCAGCTGATTCCTCGATCAGCTCGATGATGTCGCGGACGACGATATTGTCCTCACTGCCGGTAGTTTTTACGGCGTCGGCGTACATCACCACATCTTTGGGGCAGGCCACGATGAACAGCAGCTTCTCATCCCCATTAGCTGCCGGTTCGAGCGCCGCCAGCGCCTCGCGGATGCGGTTTTCTGCTGGTCGCTCACCCTCCGGCGTCTTTGCCATCCAAATCCGCCCACCGCCCGCACCACAGCAGTAGGAGTTCTCGCGATTGCGTGGCATTTCGACAAAATTGAGTCCTAGAAGTTGCACTAGTTTGCGCGGGGCTTCATACCCGCCGTTGTAGCGACCCAGGTAGCATGGATCATGGTAGGTTCCCCAGTACTTGGAGAGCGGGTGCTCCAGCACCAGCCGGCCCTGCTCGACGAGCTCGAGCAGGATCTCAGTGTAATGGTGGACGGACCACATGCCGCCATACTGCGGGTACTCGTTGCGAAGGGCGTTCAGTGAGTGAGGATCGGTGGTCATGATCTTGTCGAATTGGCTCTTACCGAAGGTCTCCAGGTTCTCTTCCACAAGCTGTTCGAAAAGCCCTTCTTCGCCCGCACGCCGTACGTCGTTGCCGGCGTTGCGTTCCGCGGCATACAGGATCCCGACGTCTACTCCGGTGGCGTGGAGAACGTTCGCCAGCTTTTGCGTGAGCGGCACCACACGCTCGTCAAAGGCCGCCGTGTCACCCACAAACCACAGGAACTCCACCGGCTCCTTTGCGGTGTCCTTGATCTTGAAGTCCAGAGCTTTTGTCCACTTGGCGCGGGCACGCTTGCCCCTGCCGAACCAGTTGCCGTTCATCGCCAGGGATTCTAGGGCCGTCTGTACGCCGGTGTCGATCCCCTCTCCCTCGTATACCATCCGGCGTCTGATATCGATGATGTCGGCCATAGGCTCGTTTCCCACCGGGCACACACGAACGCAGGCGAAGCAGGTCGTGCAGGCCCAGACCGCTTCCGGACTGATCGCGTACTCGGTGAGCAATCGATCCGACCGCCCTCCCCGAGCTAGTGAGAAGAACTCCTCGTTGAGCATGTAGCGCTTATTGATCTCCAACGCGGCGGGGGAAAGGGCCTGGCCCTGCCCGTGGGCAGGGCATACGTCCTGACAGCGGTTGCACATGATGCAGGCATAGGCATCGAGCAGCCGGGGCCAAGGCAGCTCCTGGAGCGTCGTGGCTCCGGGGAGATCTGTCGGGGCCGAGCCATTAGCAAAGGCAGGATCCAAGGTTCCCCGTGGTGTCTGTTTGCGCAACGAGAGATTGAGCGGAGCGACCATGAGGTGGATGTGTTTGCTGCGAACGAAATACGGGAAGAATGCTGCGATGAGACCGATCGCCAACCACCAGGTGACATGAATTCCAAATGTAAGCGTCGCTTCGGGGAGGCCAGAGAAGAGCTTTGAGACTAGGCTTGCAGCGGGCATGAACGGATCGGGCGCTCCTCCGCGCGCAAGGCGTAAAGCCTGGCCAGTGAACCGTGAACCCACATGCAGCAGAATGAAGCCGCCCACGATAGCTGAGTCAATCCGAATCCCGCCACCGGCGACACTCTTGTGCAATAGCACAGTGCTGTTGAAGCGCAGACGGTGATCCGTTGCCACAAAACGACGCAGCAAAAATACCGCCATGCCCAGGAGAGTGAGCACGCTCAGCACGTCGGCCACAAGATTGAAGATATTGAACAGGCCGAGGTCGACCGCGGGTTGTAGAACCGGGAAGACATCGGCCGCGCTCTGGCCACCGTAAATCAGCTCAAACCCGGGGACGAATCCTTCAATAAGGTCCGCCAGATTGACCAGGAGGTAATAGCTGAAGCCGAAGAAGATGAACGCGTGGAATGTAGTGAGGATTGGCCGGTCGCGTAGCATCGGTCGCTGGAGACCGACTTCAAGAAAGGCGACCACGCTGCGTGGAATAATCTTTCGCAGCCGCGGCGCCGCTCGGCCGCTACGCAATATCAGCAGAATACCGAGGAAGCCGATTGTTGTCAGAATCCCTACGAAGATGACTACCATTGCGATGAACACTACGCGTTCGACAGGCGTCAGCATAGATGTCTAGCCTTGCTTGGAGTGGGGGGTCCGATCAATCCGCATTCGATAGGATTCAGCATTGATACAACGCCATTCTAGGTATGGGAGGGTTCCAGCAAAGATCGAAGCCTAAGTTCGGGCTTCGACTAATTGGCCCCTTGCGCACCTGCGGTCGGCGACGCCTACTCGAGCTGCTCAAGCATTGCCTCGGCGACGTCAAACAGGTCAAGCGTTGCCCCGTAGTGGGCCACATCGAAGATGGGCGCATTAGGATCCGTATCGACCGCGATGATAAGTTCCGAATCCTTCATACCCTCCAGGTGTTCCGGTGCGCCGGAGATCCCCAAGCTCAAGTAAAGCTTCGGCTTGACCACGACACCAGATTTGCCGACCTGGCGCGTCTTGGGCAGCCAGTTGGCGTCGGTGATGGGGCGAGAGGCGGCAAGCGCCGCGCCCAGGGCCTCCGCAAGCTCTTCCGCTAATTCAATATCGTCCTGGCTTCCTATGCCGCGGCCCACTGACACAAGTTTTTCGGCCGCGGTGATGTCGATGTCGCCCGATTCGGGTTCGATGGTTTGCACGAACCGGGTCTTGAGATCATCCAAGGATACCGGCACATCGATGGGTTCCGGGCTCGTCGCACCATGCCCATCCTCGGTCGGGAACGCTCCAGCCAGGACTAACGCAATCGTGCTCTCTCCCTGCGGAACAACCTCCGCAGTTATCTTTCCCGCATAAATCTGGCTGGTTGCAACGAGCTGATCGCCTTCAAGCTCTATGGCGTTTACATAGGCCACACAGCTCATCTCGCTCTTGGCCGATAGCCAGGCGCCCAGGTCCAGGCCCGAGGTTGTCGATCCGCACAGGCACACCCTTGGCGACTTCTCGCGGACCACGCCCTCAATAATCCTGGAGTAGGCCTCCGGATTGAACTGGGCTAGCGCAGGATCGTCGACATAGAGTGTGGTGTCCGAATCGAAGCTACTGGCCAGCTCCTGCATGCCGTGCCCGAGCACCAAGGCGATGGCCTGCCCACCCAACGTCGCGGCGACACCTTTAGCCTTGCCGACCATCTCGTAGGAGATGTCGCTCATCTTGCCATTGGTGTGCTCGGCGATAACCAGCACGTCTTCAGTCATTTCCACTCCAAGTCCCGCGCTACAGCAGACCTCGCTCTCGAATGAGCTCGAGAATCTGCGAGGCTACCTGCTCCGCCTCGCCGTCAATCATCTCCGCGTGTGCGGCCGCAACCGGCTTGGCCATCTTGCGTAGGCTGATGCCCGATCCAGCGGTGTCCGCAGCAAGCTCGAATTCGTCGATGGTTGCGGATTGCGCCATCTGCCGTACCTTGCTGATCGGCGCATAGCGCGGCGGTTGGCTGGCAGCCTGAACTCCCACAACCATCGGCAGCTGGACCTCGTATTCAGCCACTACACCCCCCGCGAATTCCTTAAGTATGGTCGCAGTAGCGCCGTCCACGCGCACATCCGCCACCACACCCACATAGGGCACATCCAGATGCGCTGCTAGCATCGGCCCGATCTGTCCGTCGAGATCATCGGCGGCTTGCACGCCTGTGAGAACGATATCTGGCGATAAGGGCCGAATGGCCTTGGCCAGCAACGCGGCCTGTGTGTGGGAATCCATACCGGGCTCGAAGTCGCCCACCACCTTAGCCGCCTTATCGGCGCCCTTGGCCAGTGCGGTGTGCAGAATAAGATCAAGCTCGTCGATCAAATCCACGCCCAGTACGGTCACGGTGCCTCCGGTGGCCTCTTTCATCAGGACGGCTTGCTCGATAGCCTGTTCGTCGAATTCGTTGAGCACGAAGTCCATTGCGTCGAAGTCCAGGTTTGTGCCGTCCTCATTGAGTTCGAGCTCGTCGATCAGGCTGGGGATCTGCTTTACTGGAACGATGATATTCATAGCGCGGAACTCATCCCATTGCCGTGTATCGATTGATCAAGCAGCTCCAAGATGTCACGCACCTGAAGCTGTTCGTTGCCGGTGCTCTTCGCGCCGTCCTCGAACCTCGAGACCTCGAAGGGGCAGGCAACTGCCAGAATGTCGGCACCATATTCGACCGCTTCCAACGCCCTCCGTTCGGAGAGGCGCATGGTTGTGTGGTTAGCGGTGAACGAATCCAGCCACATGGCGCCGCCGCCGCCCCCACAGCAATAGCCATTCTCGCGACAGCGCCCCATCTCGACCAGCTCCAGGCCAGGGATCACCTGTAGTAGCTGGCGCGGGGCGTCGTACTCGCCGTTGTGCCGGCCCAGATAGCAGGGATCGTGAAAAGTGACCTTCGCCTCCACCTTGTGTTTGAGTAGGGGCAGCAGCTGGTCGAGATGCTGAATCAGGAACTGCGTGTAGTGCAGGATAGGGCGCTCGAATCCGTACCGGGGATATTCGTTCTTAAAGGCGTTGTACTCGTGAGGTCCCATCACCACTATTGTTTCCCACTCGTATTTGTTGAAAACCTCGATGTTGTGCTCTGCCAACATCTCGAATAGTCCGGTTTCGCCCGCCAGCCGCATGGAGTCTCCGTCGTCCCTTTCTTCCTTGCCCAGGATTCCATAATCTACTCCCAGTGCGTGAAATATACGGCTGGCAGCCAGCGCGGAGTCGATGCCGCGTGGGTGATAGGAAGGGTAGGATCCTACATACCAGAGCACATCCACAGCGCGGTCGAGCTCGGCAAGAGTCGGCACGGGCGCATTGGCATCCTTTGCCCAAGCCGCCCGCTTTCTCCGTGGTTTTCCGAGCGGGTTGCCGTACTTGGCCGTGTCCTCAAAGGCTTGCTGCAGCTCCTCCGGTACGTTTCCCTCCAGCATGGCCTGCTCACGCACCGCCGGCATGATCTGGATCATGTCCACCTCTTTGGGGCAGACCCGCAGGCAGTTCATGCACGTAGTACACAGCCACAGATCGTCGGAGCTGAACAGATCGATCCCCATCTGAGTCTTGCGATGGATCTTCCTGGGCGAGTAGTCGCCCACAATGTCCACCGGGCAGACCGCGGTGCACTTTCCGCAGCCATAGCACCACTCCAGAGATTCCCCGCCGGACAGTTCTGCCACCCGGGCCAGGTCTTCGTGGCTGTAGTCCCAGATCACCATCTGCCCAAACATGCGATTCCAGTGACCGGACAGATCCATACCATCCACGACCAGCTCTTCTTTTTCCTTGACCTGGTCCTGCAGGACTTTCTGTTCCTCTATGGGTTTGGGCATGGATCAGATCTCCATCTTCCAGATACCCAGCAGCCTGCGCGTCAACTCCGGCAGCTCCGGGACCACCTGATTGAACTCCTGCGTCATGCGCATGCGCAGCGTTGTGTACATGTAGACGGCGTAGACGCACGCCAAGAACACGTCGATCCCGAAAGGACCGCTTCCGAAGCCTGAGAGTCCGGCTGCTTCACTGGTGGACCGTACGAAAGCGGTGGCGACTCCCAGTTTCATATAGGTCTTGCCTGCGCTCTCCCCATACAGGTCCACCTCTTCCATAGTGACGAGCGGCATAGCACCGGTGCCGGCCACGGGATCCCATATCCAGCGCGTCCAGAGCCAATACTCTTTTGGCATTGCAAAGTGCAGCAATTCGCTCCCGAGATCGCAGAAGGTGCTCTCTGTCAGCGCGGCGGCTTCGGCACTCACCTTGGCTTGGCTATCGACTGCCTTGCGAGGACGCAGCTGGCGGACGTCATCAGAGCAAACGCCCAGACCATCCACGAAACGTTGGAAGCGCATATCTATTGGGCGGTCCGTATGAAGCAGTTCTTGGATCGAACTTTTAAGTAGGTCGGGGCCCGCAGCGGTGAGTATTTCCTTCGACCGCCGCCTTGTGGCAAAGACTGTGCGCAAGATCGCTCCCAATTGCTCGGTGGATAAACTCACCAGCGCGCTCGGTTTTAGAAGTGCCTGCAGCCGGCGGCTCTTTTCGGCCAGTTCATTTTCGATTGCGCCCAGCTCCACCGGCTCGATCTTCTCCAAGGTGGCTTGCATGAATTCCTTGGCGGTCTCCAGGTCGACCGGCTGACCGCTCTTCGTGAGGCCCAGATCGACGAGGGGTTGACTGCTTGCTTGGTCCATGGATAAGGTGATTGGTGGAATCAGGTGCGTCTCCGCATGTGGTTAGGCTTCCACCCTGCGCACTAAACCGGCGGCCTTGATCGCGGCCGTGCCGGCCATGCCGATGGCGTCGTCCAGATCCTTTGGGCCGGCGGCCGCGCCCGCCACGTAGATACCCGGCACTGAGGTGGCTACCGGATCGAGCGAATCGTGTGGGACGTCTATGAACTTGTACTTGTTCTGCTTCAAGCCGAAGATCTCGGCCATTTCGCGTGTGCCGCGGCTGGCCTCCATACCTACCGCCAACACCACGATATCCATGGGGACTTCCATTGGCCGTCCCATGGTGGTGTCTTCTCCGCGAATCAGGAGTCGATCGCCTTTCTTGACGACCTCGGTGACGATGCCTTTGATGTATTGCACATGGTGCTCTTCCTGAGCGGGCCAGTAGATCTCGTTCTCCCAGTAGCCATACATGCGCATATCGATATAGAAAATGAATACGTTTGTGTTGGGGGAAATTTGGCGCACCTCGATGGCCTGCTTGGAGGAGATCCCACAACAGACCTTGGAGCAGAATTCGTTGCCGATCTGACGATCGCGCGAGCCGACACACTGAATGAAGCAGACCCGTTTGGGGATTTCGCCATTGGATGGTTTGAGGAACTGGCCCTCCTTGAGCATTTGTTCTGCATCGGCCAGCGTGATCACATCCAGATGCTCGTAGTACGAATACATCTGGGTCTCGCGTCCAGGATCGAAATGTTGGAAGCCTGTGGCGATAATTACTCCGCCGACCTCGAGCGTCGTCTCGTTTCCATCTCCCGTCCTTGCCACAGTGACTGCGAAATTCCCGGCCTCACCTTTGGCGGCGGTGACTACGGAATTGGTCCGCACTTCGGTCGACGCCTGGTCAGTCACGGCGGCGATCATCTCATTCATGATCTCTTCTGCATCGCGGAAACCGTGGGTTAGTGCCGCATAGTGCTCGGCGATCGGGGTTCCGCCCAGGAAATCACGCTTCTCTATCAAGACCACTGGCGTGCCGATGTCGGCCAACAGCCGGGCAGCTTCCAGACCGGCAGGTCCTCCGCCGACAATCAAAATTCGGTCAGATGGCATGGTGTCCTCTCATTGCGGCATTCTCACCGGCTTTCGGTCACCGATTTCGACGTCCTCCCAGGTCATGTATTCGATCTCTCCCGACTTGAGCTTGGCGAGGTCACCCTCGAAATCAGCCCACGCTTGCTCGTGGTCGATGCCCATCTTCTCTAGAAGCGGCCGGTAGTCGGTCGAGTGCCAATGGAGCTGGCACACGCGGTATGGGTGGGCGCCCATGGCGAGGGCGGCGAATTGCGAATCGGACATAACGGGAATCCCGACATTAGCCCCGTGGGCGGCCCCAGTGGCGAACTGGCTCTTGTCGAGGGTCGTGACGCAGCCCGTATCGTGCGTGATCACGACATCCGGATTCGCCTCTTCCTTCATGATCTCGATCTTGCGCAAGGTAGCGAACGATCGCGTGAAATCTCGGGAGACAAGGATGTGTCGGAAGCCGAAACCGCAGCAGTCGTACCAGGTGGAATAGTCCTTGGCCTGGGCGCCGAGTGCATCGACAAGTCCGGTGACGATCGCGGTGCGCTGTCCTCCGTAAATGACTTCGTCGTAGATGGCGTCCTCTTGGACGAGTTTGTAGTAGTGGCAGGCTGGGTGCACGGTGACTGCGATGTCAGAGAAGTCGAGCAGCTGCTTCTCTGCGATCTTCTCCTTCAAGGCGTGGACCCACTCCGAGTAGTGGACGATCTCCTCCGGTATCACAAGTGGCTTGCCTAGAGTTTCCAAGACCTGCCGTACCTGTTTCCGCAGTTCACCATGGTGCATGATCTCTTCGCGAGTCTCTTTGTAGTGTCCATACGAAGTGCCGC
>JBHIBY010000038.1:0-25500 GCA_046759305.1 Anaerolineales bacterium | reverse complement strand
CCGTTGCCTCTCTGCCCAACTGGGGTTAAGGTATGTAGCTGGGGAGACGCCTATGTCCGTCAATTTGTCCGTAGACTCACAAGCCATCGATCGCGATCGTGTTCAGGAGCTGCTCGTCAAGACCTCCAGAACCTTTGCGCTCTGCATCCCCATGATGCCCGGCATGCTTCGGGACGCGCTTGGACTAGGTTACCTGCTCCTCCGGAACGCAGACACCATCGAGGATGCCTATCGCTGGCCCAAAGCTCGCAGGATCGAGCTACTTGAAGCGTTCAAGCAACTGCTCCAGCAGCCGGAGCCTACGTCGGCGCTCGAATTTGCAGAGATGTTTAGCCAAATCGATGATCTAGAGGATGCGGATCATCTTGAGCTGCTTCAATCAACACCCTTTCTTTTGGAGCAGGTCGCATTGCTTCCGCGGCCTTATGTCGAGGCCATTACTGAACATGTAGCGCGCGTGATCGAATGGATGCAGAAGTGGGTATCCATGCACGATGATCACAACCGTCTGACTTTGCTGCGGCTCAAGCAGCTCGATGATTACTGCTACGCGGTGGCGGGCATAGTGGGGGAATTAGGCACTAGCTTGATCAGCCTCTACCGGCCCACCTTGGAAGGTACGCGGCTGCTGGTCCTAAGATCGCTTGAAACGGCTTCCGGTGCGGGGCTGCAGTTGACCAACATCATCAAGGATGTATTCCGAGATCATCAGCACGGACGTTACTACATTCCGCAGGAATATCTCCCTTTTGAAAACGGTGGTCGGCAAGAGGGCCTCATGCCCATCGTGGCCCACGCCTATCGCAATCTCTGCCTGGGAAGGGAATATGTGAGGGCCGTGCCGGAGGAGGAGTTTGATATCCGCAAGGCGATCCTGGTTCCCTTGCTGCTAGCCGTGGCGACGCTCCGGCATTTGATCGAGAACCTGGATGGGCTCTTCGAGGGCGCGGATGTCAAGATCTCGCGCGAGACGGTCGCTGAGATTGTGATGCTCGCGGACCAAGTGGCAGGTGGAAACCTTGAGGTGGAACGCGCTTGGGATGACCTGTCCGGACCGCTGCTCGAGCTTGATGGCACGAAAATGCTGGAGCCTAAACCAGCATGAGCTCATTCACAGAACTACAAAGGACCGTCTAAAGGCTATTCAATTAAGTTGGCAACCAGGATCTTAGGTTTTGCTCACAGGATGCCGAAGCACAGTCTTTAGGTTCTCGGGCTTGGCCCGCCGAGGGTCACCGATGTAGATCTCGTGATGCTTGCCGCGGAAACGGTATCCGTTTTCCTTCATAAAAGCTTCCATCTTTGCCAGGGTACGAGGCTCATCGGAATAGGGGCCTACGTGCATGATTTGAATGCACCGACCTTCCTCGAAACGGTCGAACCGCAGGCTATCGACATATAGGTCCGGCTTCTTATGCTGAAGCTCATCGCGAGCTTCAGCATACATTTCCTGCGTAATGTGATCGGGTTGGAGCATCATTGACGTAAAGAACCAAGGTTCCATTTTCCCAAACTCGAAATCACCCGACTCGACCCACCAAAGCCCTTCAAGCGCCATCACGGTGTAGTCAATCGGGTTTACCTCGCGTAGTTTTGACTTGAATTTCAATCCATACGAGATGCCGTACAGAGCCGTCAGGGAATCTACATACTCAGGAGAATCACCAGGATGTACTCCAGCGGGCATCATTCCATCCATCATAATGAAGTTAAACGCTGGTACATCCACAATCACCACTTCCTTCGCGGAGGGCAGGTAGAGATGCTTGAGTTCTTTCTTGAGATCGATCTTCTTCATGACATGTTCCTTATCCAGTCTTCAGAGACCAAGCAGCATCCACAGCGCCAGCATACCAGAACTGATCGTAAGCCATGTGTTCTTGGTACGCCAAGCCACTAGAGATGCAATGACACCTGCTACGAGTTGAAAATTCACCAGAGATATCTCAAAGTTCCCTTCTACCAGCAACAGCTCCGGCAGGATTATTGCGGCCAGGACCGCAGGAGGAATGAACACTAACCCCCGGCTAAAGGTCGGGGACAACCGATCCGGCGGCACCAGCACCGTGAACGAGAGCCGTGTGAAGTAAGTCACTACCATGCCACCAAGAATGATCAACCAGCTCTCAACGGGTGACACTTGTTGATCTCCTGTCTAGCCATACGCCGACGCCAACCCCCGCCATGGCCCCTATTAGCAAGCCCAGCTTTAGGGGTAAACCGCTCAGCAGCACCGCGATCACACCTGCGCTCGCGGCTGCTGCCAGCATGGGTCGATCCACCAAGGTAGGGATCAGCAGCGCGATAAAGGTCAGCGGCAGGGCAAATGTCAGTGGGAAGTTGGTGGGTATCTCACCACCGAGCAATATTCCCAGAGCCGTGCTGATTTGCCAGGCCGTCCACAGAGCCAGGCCGGTTCCGAACATGTACCAATGCGCAAAGGAAGTACGGCCACGTCGATAGTGTGTGGAAGCAGTGGCGAACGCTTCATCTGTCAGCAGCCATGAAAGCGAGAGCTTCCAGGGCATATGCAGCGGCACAAAATGGGGGGACATACTGGCGCTATACAGTGCGTGACGCAAATTAACCACGAGAATAGTGGCGACGATCAGCAAGGCCGGAGCCATCTCTCCTATCAGTCCCACTGCGATCAATTGAGAGCTGCCGGCAAACACAAATAGAGAGAAGCCTTGTGCAGCCAGCGGCTGAATACCGACCGAGATTGCAAGCGCGCCGAAGATCAGACCGAACGGCACCACTCCCAGCAGAAGAGGCAGCTGATCGCGTACTCCAAGTAGGAATTCCGACTTTGGTGTAGATGTACTTTTTTCAGCGCGCATGCCAAGTAAGAACCTTTGTCAGTGACCGGATTCGTACCGTGATCCGGAAGTCTAATTCAAATGAACCCGCGCCATGGGATTAAGTACTGCTTGCACGGATTTGCCGCAGGATACTGCGAACCATACTATTGCCTTTCGATCAAGTGGGGATTCGCAAAGCTGCAGATCTGCTATAAGCTGGAACCAATGAGCAGTGCAAAGCGTCCTCAGAATAGATCCAGGGAGGATTCTCCATGAAATTCAGGCTTAGCCTTCCCATTTCTGCAGTGATTGGGCTGATAGGGTTGGTCGGCTGCGGTAGGCCCGATCCCACTCTGCTACCTCCAGCCCCCCCAGGAGCGGATCCCACGCTACTACCGCCGGCCACCCTAAGTGCTACGAGTGAGTCACCTGATGAGTTTGAGCACGGTCCTATCTATATCGATGAGGCGGAGCTTATCCTTCTTGAGAGCCTCCCGGTGCAAGTTGAGCTTATTATCCGTGGAGCTCTTCCCACACCATGCGCCTCGCTGGAATGGAGCTTTGAGCCGCCGGATGAGCATGGCCGTATCGAGGTGGAAGCATTCTCGCTTCAGGATCCAGCGTTGGATTGCATTCAAGTGCTTGGAGAGATGGAAAAGAGCCTCCCACTCGGATCGTACTCGAGTGGCTCCTACAGCGTGTGGCTTAACGGAGAGCTAGTGGGAGAGTTTGACGTTTAATGGGTCAGGATCCGAGACCCCTAACTACTTTCCCCCTTACAAGCACCCATAACGGTGGTAGTTTTAATGGGCTTCAAGCCGCAGGGATAATGCATGGCAGGACTCGTCGGTCACACGCTAGACCACTATCGCCTGGACGAACAAATCGGCCAGGGCGGGATGGCAACCGTCTACAAGGCGCATGATACGCGCAGCGGAGACGATGTGGCCATTAAAGTGCTCTCCCCAACCATTACAGGGGAGCGGCGCTTTGTTCGGCGTTTCCGCCGTGAGGCAGAGATCGTCAAACAACGGTTAAAGCATCCCCACATTGCTCCTGTAATTGCATATGGTGAGACGAATGGCTACGTATACATCGTCATGCCGTTCATCAAAGGGGAGACGCTGTCTGATCGCCTGGTGCGTAAGGGCTTGACGGAGCGAGAAGCCAATGAATATATGGGCCAAATCTGTGATGCGCTGCACTTCGCCCACAAGAAGAAGATCATCCATCGCGATATCAAGCCAGCCAATATCATGATCAAAGAATCAGGGGAAGCAGTGCTCATGGACTTTGGCCTGGCTCGCCACGTGGAAGGATCTGGAAAACTCACGGGGTCAATGCTCATGGGTACGCCGGCTTTCGTATCTCCCGAACAAGCCCAGGGCAAGAAACTAGATGCCCGCTCCGATCAGTATTCGCTTGGAGTAGTGCTTTATCTGATCTCAACCGGGCACCTGCCATTCGATTCCGAATCCCCAATGGCGCTTGTCCTTAAGCACATCCAGGATCCGGTACCGAGACCCAGTCGCCTAAACTCAAGCCTCAAGTCGGCGTTGGAACGGGTAATCCTCAAATCGTTAGCAAAACTCAAAGAAGAGCGATTCAAGGATGTTGCCGAGTTGAAGCGTGCCTACCAGGGAGCGCTTGGAGGCGACCCGATCCCCTGGGTCGAAGCACCGACCGAGGTAGTCCCTGGGCGAGCTGCTGCGGAACCGCCAAAACGAAGACCGTTTCCAACCTGGATCATCCCGGCCAGTGCAGTTCCAATTGTGGCGCTCTTGGCGATCCTAGCTATTGGATCCTCCAATGCCGACGAGGGAATCAACGGAAACGGGGTGCTACCCGTAGAAGGTTTCAGCCTTACCAAAACTCCTCCTGCTACTCCGACCGAAGTCACACCTTCAGACACGCCGGAGCCAACGGCAATTCCAACGCCGGTCGAGGTCGCTCAATGTCCCGGATTGCGCATGATTGGCTTCTCGCGAGCCGGAAATCATGTGAGCTGGAGCATTGAGAATTCGACCGGATCCCAAGCGCGAATTGCGAATGTTGGCTTCACATGGCTGGAAGATAACGTTCCCCGAGAAGTACGACTTGGAGGCGGAGTTTGGCTGGATGAAGATGAGATCGCCAGTTTGATCGATGCCACTAACCCGGAAGTATCAGACGATCCAAGAGCCACGATACCGGACGACACGATCCGCAATTTGAACATCAAGCATCTCTTTGGCCCGCTCGATGATGGCCGCTACGGTCTCGAACTGCTCTTTGAGCTGGGCGGTTCGCAATGTCTGCTTCAGACTGAATACTAGTACTTTCCCGCAAAACGAAAAACTCAGAAGCTCCACGGAGCGCTCAATGATTGCGGGGGGATTCTCTTGATCGAGAAATCCGGGTGAGCCGCGGACTATAATCTCTTCGCAATTCGCTTTGGCCGAATTCAACTAGGAAAGGAATCAATATGGCAGACCCGAGGGTCTCAAACTTGGCCCGCGTCTTAGTGAATTATTGTGTGGATGTGCAACCCGAGCATCTTGTATCCATTCAAGGGCTGCCGGTTGCCCAGCCACTGCTTAAGGAGATATATCGTGAAGTGCTGCGAGCTGGAGGTTATCCATATCTCATCGCGGGTATCGATGGAGTGGAGGAATTATTCCTTTCCGAAGCCTCTGATGACCAGCTCCAGCATGTATCCAAGGTATCGGAAATGATCGCGAACGAGTTCGATGCTCGTATCGTAGTGCTCTCATCATCCAATACTCGAAACCTTTCGAGCCTCAACCCTGAGCGCCAGCAGCTCTGGGCGCGCACGAATACAGGCATCATGGAGACCACCATGAAGCGCAGCGCAGCTAAGGAGATGAACTGGGTCGGTACGCTCTACCCAACCCCTGCATATGCACAAGACGCCGAGATGAGCCTGGAAGAGTTTGAAGACTTTGTATATTCCACAACCTACGCCGATCAAGCCGATCCGGTAGCGGAGTGGCTGTCATTTCGAGGTATGCAGCAACGCCTTGTGGATTGGCTGGATGGCAAAAAACAGGTTGAAGTTAGAGGACCGCACATTGAAATGTCGCTCTCAATTGAGGAGCGAATATTCTGGAACTCTGCTGGACGCAAGAACATGCCCAGCGGGGAGATCTTTACAGGTCCAGTCGAGGATTCGGCAAACGGATGGGTTCAATTTTCCTACCCAGCAGTCATCCAAGGTCGTGAGATTGAGGATGTTGAGCTGCATTTTGAAAAAGGTAAGGTGGTCAAGGCCACCGCAGAAAAGAATGAACAATTTCTCCAGTCTGTGCTGGAGGCGGACGATGGAGCCCGTTATCTGGGTGAGTTTGCCATCGGCACTAATAAGAATATCGATCGGTTTATCAAGAATATCCTGTTCGATGAAAAGATCGGGGGCACGATCCACATGGCGCTCGGTGCAGGTTACCCGGAAACAGGTTCGCTCAACAAGAGTGCTATTCACATGGACATGATCTGCGACATGCGCGACGGGGGACAGATCCATGTAGATGGAGAGCTTTTCTACGATTCGGGCGAGTTCAAGATCTAGCGCTCAGCATGCACGTCGCGGCTGACGGCAGCCTGCTGATTGAGCAGCCCAATTTCCCAGTTGATCTTCATTTGAGATTGAAGGGCCGCCAACGGGCTAAGCATTTCACTAGCGCAGGTGCGGTGTCAGAACTCGTTGTCCTACTTGCAGAACTCGCAAAAACCGGAAGGGGAACAGCTGAAAATGGCGAATAGCTCAATCGTTATCGTCGGAGCCGGAATATTTGGCGCCTCGGCCGCTTTGGAACTAACCAAGCGCGGCCATGACGTAATCTTGCTGGATCCCGGCCCAATCCCACACGTATTGGCCTCGTCAACCGATGTAAGCAAGGTATTGCGCATGGACTACGGGGCAGATGAGTTCTACATGGAGCTAATGGAAGAGGCATTTACAGGGTGGGAGGCCTGGAACAAAGGCTGGGGCATCCCACTCTATCACCAAACAGGTATGCTCATGCTGTCTGGCGGCTCGATGAAAGCGGGAGAATTCGAACACGACAGCCTCCAGCTGCTGCGTCAACGTGGACACCAGCCCCAGCATTTGCCGTCAGAACAACTTGCGAAGCAATTCCCAGGCTGGAACACCCAGGTGTATCCGGAGGGCTACCTCAATCCCGAGGGCGGATGGGCCGAAAGCGGCGAAGTCGTTGCGCGGTTGATCTCGCAAGGAAAGACTCTGGGTGTCGACGTGCAGGGAGGCACGGCCTTTGCTTCTCTGATGGAAGAAGGCTCGAATGTGGTAGGTGTGCGAACAGCGGGCGGCGAAGAGCTAAAGACCGAACATGTGATTATTGCAGCCGGCTCCTGGACACCCAGTCTGTTGCCTCACATGGAGGAATACATGTGGGCGGTAGGTCAGCCGGTGGTTCACTTCCTGGTGGAGGAGGTGGCTGCCTATCAGCCGCCAAACTTCGTGACTTGGGCGGCAGACATCCATAACACCGGTTGGTACGGGTTTCCGGCGCTCGATGATGGAACGCTTAAGGTCGCCAATCACGGCCCTGGAAAACGACAGCCCGCCGAAGCGCCGCGCGAGGTCGATGAAGACACCGAAAAGAAATTCAGGGCGTTTTTCCGGAACTCGCTGCCAGGACTCGCCGATGCGCCGATGATCAGCAACCGACTCTGCATGTATTGCGATACATGGGATGGTGATTTTTGGATCGATCACGATCCGGACAGGCCGGGGCTAGTGGTAGCGACCGGTGGGAGCGGCCATGGATTTAAGTTTGCCCCCATGCTGGGTCCCATCATTGCGGATGTGGTTGAAGGAAAATCGAACCGCTTTAGCTACCGATTCAGGTGGCGGACCCGAGGAGAAATCAAGACAGAACACGCACGCTATTCGTAGGCCATAGTGGATCGACTATCGAGTGAGGAGGGGGGAGGCCAAGTCGTATACCGCTCTGAAATAGGCCGCCAGTTTGTCGGTCCCGAATTCGTCGTCGGCGATCTCAGCATAGGGCAGCAGCGTACCCTGCCAGCTCTCCGTGAACCACCGCGCCCCGCTGGGAAGCTCGTGGCCAACGAGCGAATCGTCAAAAGGCCACGGATTTGAGTAGAAGTAAGCCTCCGAATGACTGCTGTCTCCCGGCGCGAGACCAAAGTTAATTTGGGCAGGCAATTCACTGTCTTCCCCGTAGGGCACCATCCTGGTCCCAAACCATTCGAAGGCCATGTCAAAGTTGTGGGGCCAGAGTTGGGTTGGGCCAGTCTCGCCCACCAGCCCAGATCGATGAAGTTCCAAGGTGGAAGCCGCCTCGCGCAGGATGTCCGAATACTTGCTTGCGGCCTGAGGGTCGTAGGTTCGCGCATCATCATTTTCGAATTTCTCTCGCTCGACATCAGCCTCGATTCCGATCTCGCCCAGCAACGCCAAGAGCTGGTCGCCAAAATTCGTGGAACTCAAACCTTCGGTCATGCTGAGGCTGCGAAGCTCGCCTTCGCTTGTGGAGATCTCCACGCTGTGAGCCTTCAGATTCATAGTCAGCTGAAAGGTCACCCCGGGGGAGCGCGGGTGTGGAATTGGGTCTGTAGCGGCGCCTTCGTCCCCGACTTTCAGACTGATGTGCCACCACTTGGGGTGGAATTTCGCAAGAGCACGCGGTACGACTCCAACTGCTGCCGCATACTGGCTGAGGGTGTCACGTGTCGGAGCCCAATCGTAGAGGGAGGGGAATTTGCTCACAGTCACCGATCCTCAATTTAGATGAAGGGTAGGGGCGGCCGTCAGGGCCGCCCCCATAATAGGGGATGATGCCTCGACCAGGCTGGAAGATCGCCTACCTAGAACAGACCTAGCAGACTGTCCAAACTCCAGACCGCCCACGCACCCGTAAAGAAGATTACGATCTCGGAGGCGATCATCATCAGGTTCTGCCCCTGCTCGCATTGATAGCAGCGATTGACGTTGATGTCTTTCGTCGGCCTCGCCCCGGCCAGAGCCAGGTAATTGAGATTGAGGAAAATGGCGACCAAAGCTGCAAGCGGCGTGAAGATACCGAATACTAGGCCGATACCCACGGCCAGCTCCCCAGCCAAATTCAAGTAGGGAAACCAGGACGCATTGGGAACAACTGTTCGCTTGATCAATGCGCCGTAAGCGGGAACGGGGTGATTGTCGGCGAGATCAGAGACCCAGTTCGTCATCTGACCGCTGACAAATCTGCGCAAGGGTTTGTGTCGGAAGCTCTCCAGCCACCAGAGCCCAACTGCAATGCGTAGAAACGCCATCCATTGTTCGATGGTGAGAATTCCAAAGACAGTTTCCATAAGGTCAATCTCCAGCTCGGATAAGTCTAAAAATTTAGACGGTCCGAAGGTAGGATAACTTACGCTCCCCGCAATCCCAAAGTGTGCCTATACGGCAACCCACAGGCGCGGGCACACGCTGCTTTCAACCGAATTGTGCGCACGTAGCCACCAACCGGCGCGTGCACACTCACCTACGCACCGGCGCCCGCACACACGGCAAACAGCCAGCGCCCACCCGCACAAGTATCGATCTCGGGGAATTCAAGCAGGTATACTCAGCTTCAACGATGGCTTCGACTGAAAGAACTAATGAGCAGTGGGTAGCCGATCTGGGCGAGCCAGGGGAGGCTCAAGAAGACGGCCTATCCGACCTGCGCGCGATCATTATGCGGGGGCTTCCCTATGCGCTCTCGAAGTGGCTGACCCCATCAGATCCTCAGTTCGAATCACTTTCAGAGGAAGTCGCCCAGGACACGTTGCTTCGTGTGCTGGAAAGCTTGCATACTTTTGAAGGCCGGAGCAAGTTCACCACCTGGGTGCATAAGATCGCAGTGCGCATCGCGCTTACGGAACTGCGCAGAAAGCGTTGGCGCGACGTTTCGCTCGACGAACTCACCGAAGATGTACCAGGGCACGGACCGCTCGGTGTGCTGGCATCTCTAGAGGCGGGTCCGGATGATGTCGCCGAGCAAAGCGACATGATCGAGCATCTGCGGCGCGTAATAGAAGAGGAACTTACGGACAAGCAGCGCGAAGCGCTGATTGCCACTCGCATCCATGGGATGCCGATAGAAGAAGTAGCGAGACGAATGGGCACGAATCGCAATGCGCTGTATAAGCTGCTGCACGACGCGCGGCAGCGTTTGAAGAGTCGACTGGAGGAGGAAGGTCTTTCGCCTGAAGACGTACTGGCTGCCTTTGAACCAGGGTAAGAATCTGCAGCGTGCCCGCGTCACACTGGCAGGAGATTAGAGCTCAATGAGTCAATCAAACGACGCCGTGCGTAAGCTCCTGGAACAGATCGCGCGCACACAGCAGCGTGAGCTGGACTGCGGAGAAGTATTCGCGGTAATCGATCAGTACACCGAGGCGATCGTAGCAGGCGAAGATGTAAGGGATCAGTTCGAGTTGGTTGTCCAACATCTCGATCTCTGCGCTGATTGCCTTGAGGAGTACGAGGCCCTCCTGAGAGTGCTTCAGACCAAACACTAAGGTGAGCTGAAGTCAAGTATTGGCTTCTTAGCCCTGCGACTACTCGCAGGGCTTTTCTCTTACCAATTCGGACCATCAATCTGCCGACCCTTAATCGATCGCTAAGCCTACTAGGTAAGAACTGATTGATGAGCCGGCGTCTTCACTTTAC
Organism: Anaerolineales bacterium; assembly: GCA_046759305.1. Lineage (GTDB taxonomy): Bacteria > Chloroflexota > Anaerolineae > Anaerolineales > E44-bin32 > JADFRG01. The sequence goes on along the minus strand of JBHIBY010000038.1, from coordinate 15,015 downwards.
GAGGCAACTCATGAAACACAAGAAATGGACCATATTTTTCCTAAGCCTGGCGCTCTTCACCGCAGGATGTGCGACGGCGGTGCAACTCGAAGGGCTCGAGTCGCTCACTCAACGGAGCGATCCTGCAGCAGAGGCCGGCATAGAGCAGCAGGAAGGACCGCTGCAGGCGATCGCGGATGAGGCAGAATCTTCAGCCCCCTTCTTAGACATCGTACAGATCAGCATCGATAACCAAAACGATCTTGTCGTGTTTGCCTTGTTTACGGTCCCGCCATCTGGCGAAACAGCTCTTGCTGATTCAGAATTCCAAATCTCCGTAGAGGCTATCTGGCAAGCGGCCTTAGATCAGAACCTGTCCGTCAATAACATCGCGGTGGCCTTTATGCGGGTACTCCCTGTGAATACGCTGGATCGAGGCCTGGCACCAGCAGGATGGCTAATCGGGGGCATAACAGTCCGCATTGACGCGGCGAACGAGTATATCTCCGGCAAAGTTGACGAGGAGACACGCGCCGAATTCTGGGGCAATGGCCGAGTGCAGGCGGTAACGCTCGATCAACCATATGCCGGTACTCCCAATCATCCCCTTAGAGCCCCGGAGGCCTAGAAATGACTGACCGCATACTCACGTCCGGCGAAACGGAATACGAACTCCGGAATCGTTCAATCGCAAGGGTATTCCGCTGGATCAAACGTCTCATCCTTCCAGTACTGATCACAGGAATCCTCATTGCGGCACTAGTGGATGCTCAGATCATGGGCTTCGTCGTGACCGCAATCGGGTGGGTCCTGCGTATTGCCCTGATGATCGGCCTTGCCATCATGCAGTTTGTGGCGATCTTCTGGTTCCTGGCCCGCTCGAGAATGTATACAATCTATCCCGGTGCAGAAGGTGTCAATTTTGATGATTATCGGGGCCAACCCGAACTCGTGGAGCAGGCGCGCCAGATCGTCACTCTGCTCAAAGGAGTAAAGTACTTCGAAGACATGGGCGGAGAGCCACTCAATGGCCTCTTGCTCGAGGGACCGCCTGGAACCGGCAAGACCTGGCTTGCGCAGGCCATCAGCACGGAAGCGGGGGTTCCGTTCTTCTTTGTGGATGCCTCTTCGCTTCAAGCGATGTTCATCGGCGTCGGCCCCATGAAAATCATGCGCATGTACGGCAAGGCGCGCAAAGCCGCCAAGGAGTATGGCGCAGCGATCGTCTTCATCGATGAGATCGACGCCATCGCGACCTCGCGGTCCGGCGTTTCCGGCGGTCAGGGTCAGCAACAAGGCGGCATGATGGGTGGCTTCTTCGGCGGTATGGGAAGCATGGGCTTGCTCTCAACCATGCTCGTAGAAATGAGTGGCTTCAGCCTGGATCATGGCTTCCGAGCTCGATTGGCGAGAGGGCGCCACTTTATCCTCACTCTACCATGGCGCCTGTTGCAAAGACCGATTCCGCCCATGGTTCGCCCGCAGAAGCGCGTTCTCACAATGGGGGCTACCAACCGTATCGCCGTCCTGGACCCGGCATTGCTTCGTCCGGGCAGGTTTGACAAGACGATTCGAGTTGACGCTCCTACCATGGATGGTCGCAAGGACATCATCCGTTACTACCTGGACAAGATGGCACACGACGAAACGATCGACGTGGATATTTTGGCCACGGACACTCCTGGATTCACGCCGGCTGACATCAAGTTTCTACTCAATGAAGCTCTTCGGCGAGCCGTGTTCGACGGCAGGCGCAGCATGAGCTACTCCGATTTCCGGACCGCGATGCCGGAACACACCCTCGGGCTAAGGCAGCCCATTACGGATATGAACGGCGAAGATCGCCAACGGCTGGCTTACCATGAAGCCGGCCACGCCGTAGCGGCGTGTGTCTTCCAACCCGATCATCGCATTGGTCGCATCTCAATCGTTCGCTATGGCGAAGCGCTCGGGCATGTGGACCACAAACCGCAAGAAGAGAAGCACACCTTGACCAGGGACGACATTCTGAATCGCATGTGCGTATCATTGGGTGGCAGGGCTGCAGAAGAGGAGTACTTCGATGTGGCAATGACCGGCGCATCGAGCGATCTCAACAATGTCCGCAGGCTACTTAGAACGCTGGCCTCCACGGGCATGCTGAACGATCTTGGGACCGCCGAAACTCCTACCTCGGCCATGCAGGAAGAAATGGAAGGTATCTATCGAGAAATGCTGGCCCGAACCAGGCTTGCATTGCGAAGAAACCAAGAAGTTATGGAGAGCATTGTTGAACGGCTGCTCGAAAAGGAAGAGATCGATTTCGAGGAAGTACAAGAGATCTTTCTGGTCTGCGGATGCAAGCTCCCGGCGGCCGTAGCACCTGATGAGGATGAAGTTCGAACGGAAGTCAAACCAGTTCTAGAGGAGGCTGAGGTGCCGGCGTAGACCGGTGCCGAATTTCAGCACATGTGGGGCGTTCAGCTGAGCGCCCCTTTTTGTTTAGAGAACCTGTCTCTGACCGATGACCACGGCTACGATGAAGGAAGTAAGAGCTGGAGTTCGTGAATCGTCAGTTTAGGTAGGAAGGTTGGCAAGCTTACTAACGGAGGCACAATGACGCTCGCAGAAATCCGCCCGCTACTCGTTATAGCTCTGATCGGCCTGATGTCCCTATCCGCACTTCGAAGCTACTACCGGAGGAGTGATCAGACCACGGTGAGCATCCCAGTACGGTTTGAGAAGGCTCGGAAGCCGCAGCGCGTTGAAGTCCGCCGACTTGTCGACTAGTCGCCTGACTCAAGGAGGATCATTGAAGAAATACCCCATATCTCACGTACGGAATTCTCAGAATAGGAGGCACAAATGCAGCAATTTATAGGCAAGATGGCCCGCATGTATCCGCTTTTGATCGCCATGGGCTTCATGATCGTAGCCATCGCATTCGTGGTCGGCTACTTCAACTCCCAAACTGCGGACACTTACTTCAGCCAAACCAAGGCCCTGCGCGAGACCACACTGCTGGCCGAGCGAGCTTCAATTGAGAGCATAGGACTATGGCTCCCATACTTCAAGTTTCTGGGGATCGGTTTGATCCTGGGCGGCATCGTAATGGCTCTGCGCATCATCATCGACAACCTGAGAAACGCTGGCGCACAAGTCATCGATAACCTGCCGGCTGAGCTCCGCCCTGCGTTGCCGAGCCCACCCTGGTATGGCTTGCTGATGCCGGTGGTTATGATGATGGGAGAGTTGGTGTTCGTCGTCGCGCTGATCGTTGGCCTGGGCTTGGCAGCGGACGCTCGCGCGCTTTTCACGAACCCGCTCCCAGCGATCGATGCCGCGGGCTCTGGCACGGCGCTACTGGCGTCCCTCGAGGGAATCAAGGCCACGTCAGCTTGGCTCGTCCCCTTTAAGTTCTTCGGTGTCGCAACCGAATTCCTGGCAATCGCCATGGGGCTCGGCACGATCATTTACATCCTCTCCCGGCAGACCGACATGATCGCCAACGGCATCGACATCGGACGCACGAGCGCCAAGGCGGCTCGCCGTGAGGACGAGCGCGCCCCCTCATACGCGGACAATTAATAAGGAGATTTCACATGGCTACCATACAAGGTCCACCGAAAAGCTGGCAGTTGACGGTCTACCCGATCTTCACATTGCTCGGCTGGGTCCTGATCGGACTTTCGCTAATCATCGGCTTATTCGTGCTGACCTCCACAGCGATCAGCTATTGGGGAGCCAACGCGAAAGCCGCTCGAGACGCGGCTGAAGTCGGCTCGGCACTTCTCGGTCAATTGAACACACTGACCGTGACACCGCGTTGGCTTGAACCGCTAACCTTCCTGGGTGTGGCCTCCTTCATGCTGGGTATCGCACTTGAATTCTCCGCGATCCCTAGCATTCTCAAGAACCGAGGCCAGGTCATGAGCATCTGCTTCCCGCAGATCGTTCAGAACCCGGCGGAGTGACAAGGAGAAATCAATGGCTAAAGTTCAAATTCCCGAAGAGAAGGCACCGTTTCCCTTCAGCATGATCGAAGGAATGATGCCACTGTACCCATGGATTGCCATCATGGGCTGGGGTTTCGTACTGGTTTCACTTTTGATTGGTATTTTCGGGCTGTCGCCGGCCGTTTCAACCTTCTTATCTGATTCCAAGGCGGTTCGAGAAACCGCCGCGGCTGGAAGCGCCTTCGTAAATGCCAACGTAACCGCACATGTCATCGAAAGCTGGGTCCCGCAGTTCAAGTTCTTGGGTCTTGGGTTTGGGCTCCTGGCGATAACCATGGCGCTTGGCACCATCGCCAAGCGGCTACGGGGAATGGGCTGGGTCATCACCGGGCACATCCGTGAGGATCTGCGTCCCAAGATGCCGCCCATCCCACGCCGGGTCCGCTACTTCCAACTCAGCACGGTGATGGGCGTGATGGTCTTGATGGCTGCGCTGATCATCGGGGTTGTGCTCGCCTTGACAGTGGTTCCAGACTACTGGAGTCATTCCATTGCGAGTGAGCTCAACCCTGCTCAACCTGGATCAGCTCTACTTCAGCAGTTTGAAACGGTTAGTTCCTTCGCTAAGTGGCTGAACCCACTGCGAATGGTTGGCATGGCCTTTCTGTTCACGGGCATCACCATCGCACTGACGGTGATCATCGGGACACTGAGGGGGCAGGCCGAGCTGCTGATCGGCTTCTTCAATCGAGCGACCTCTGGATAAGTAATTCCCCAGAGTCGAGGGTAAGGATGAGGATCTTCGAAACGTCGAAGATATCGGAAGGCAACTTTCCCTCTCCTCCTCTGAATAAGAGCCCCAGCACTGCTGGGGCTCTTTGATTTCCGCTTTAGGGTGTCTGCCGGATGCTGATAGAGCCAGCTAATTCAATAGATGTACGTATCGGTACAGATCATAGAACGGGATCCAATTACCCTTCCGGCATGCGTTATCTAGTCCTGATCCTGATCTCCGGAATCGCGTTAGCAGCTTGCGGAACGGCCCGCGAGGCTACCCGTATCATCAATTCCGAGCTGTCCCAGCCGGAGTCTGGTCAAGGGGCTATCACGCCTGATGAGCAGTCTCAATCTTCGAACCCTCAATCTCCCACCGAGCCCGCCACGGGTCCGACCGTAGCGGCAGACCTCATCAATCCTCGCAACTATAATTTCGAATCCTATTTGCCACCTCAGCTCATCGGGCCGGATGGAATCCGCCCGATCTACGAACCTCGCTTCGTGGAGGCGGTCGATGCTCCTCTAAACGATGATGAACTCATCATCGGTGTCGCACTCGAGGGGGAAGCCAAGGCATACCCCATCACAGTCCTGCGTTTCCGGGAAATGGTGAATGACGAGTTGGGCGAACTGCCTATACTCGTCACATGGTGACCGATCTGCTACACCGGTCTCGTGCACGACCGGAGAATCGACGGGATCCCACACACGTTCGGGAACTATGGCGCGCTTTTCATGAATGCCATGACCTGGTGGGATCACGAAACGGACTCCGTTTGGTCTCAGCCATGGGGAAGAGCCATTGAAGGGGAATATTACGGGGCTGAGCTCTTCCTTATCCCCTCTGAGATCACGACCTGGTCCAATTGGAAAACGGCACATCCAAATACCGTAGCCATGATCAACGACGTCGACCGACTGTCGTTCGGTCGGCGCCAGGGCTTTAACCCGAATTTTGTCCTGGGATTGCTACTCTCGGGTGAATCAAAAGCTTATTACTACGAAGATGTTGCCGCCGAGGGGCTGGTCAACGATGATTTCGCGGGGCTACCTATCGCCGTGTGGGCGGGGGAAACCAGCCTCAATGCGTTCGTTCGTCAGGTCGGTGATCAGGAGTTGACGTTTGAGATACAAGGGGATCAGATCCTAGACTTGGAAACCGGATCGACCTGGGATCTGTCGCGTGGTCTTGCTGTCGATGGACCACTTCAAGGAGAGGGTCTGCAAAGTGTCCCGGGTTCGAGCTCCTATGATTGGGCTTGGCGAGATTTCTATCCTAACGCGGAGTTTTATTCTCCGAATAGCTAGTCCCTCACATTTTCGGTAGCTCGATCCGCTCCTGCTTCTGATATTTACCTTTCTTGTCGGCATAAGAAATCTTACATAGCTCATCTGCCTCGAAGAATAGCACCTGCGCGATTCCCTCATTCGCGTAGATTTTGGCGGGTAACGGAGTGGTGTTGGAGATCTCCAGAGTTACGTACCCTTCCCACTCCGGTTCGAATGGGGTGACATTGACGATAATGCCACAGCGCGCGTAGGTCGACTTACCCAGGCATACGGTGAGCACCGAGCGTGGGATACGGAAATACTCAATGGTGCGTGCCAGGGCGAAGGAATTCGGCGGAATGATGCACACCTCTCCCGTAAAATCCACCATGGAGTCCGGATCGAAGTCCTTGGGATCTACGATAGCGGAATGCACATTGGTAAAGATCTTGAATTCGTCCGCTACTCGGATATCGTACCCGTAGGATGAAACACCATAGGAGATCGCACCCTCTCCCACCTGTGATTCAACGAATGGGTCAATCATATTCTGCTCGCGCGCCATGCGCGTGATCCAATGGTCGGGCTTCAGCCCCATAACAGTCCTCCTCTGACCTTCTCTTTATTCGGGAATACGTTCGGAACGGACCTGGTTTATAAGCGTTCCGATTCCATCGATCTCGACGCTCACCTCATCTCCCTCCAGCAGCGGACCCACGCCGGAAGGTGTGCCAGTCAGCACTACATCGCCCGGTTCCAGGGTCATGATCGATGATATATAGGCTACTAACTCGTACACCGGGAAGACAAGATCCCGGGTCGAGCCCATTTGACGCAATTGGCCATTGACCGTGCAGGTGATCAAGGCATCCGCGGGGTCCAGGTCGGTGTCGATCCACGGACCAAGCGGGCAGAAGGTGTCAAAACCCTTTCCCCGGGTCCACTGATCATCAATCCGCTGCAAGTCCCGTGCGGTGACGTCCAGGGCTGCGGTGTATCCCAGAACGTGTTCCGGAGCTTCTTCAATCGTTATCCAGCGACCACGCTTGGCAATTACGACCGCTAATTCGGCCTCATGTTCCACAGAACTGGATTGTGGAGGAAGCTGAATGGTTGCTCCGGGACCGATTACAGATGACGGTGGTTTGAAGAAGAGCAGGGGCAGGTCGGGAACATCGGCGTCATGCTCAGCGGCATGAGCGGCATAATTCCTGCCGACGCAGATGATCTTGCCGGGCTGTACAGGAGCGATTAGATTCGCTCCCTCGAGGGATAGGTCGGCTTTCTGACGCTTGAATTTTTCAAGGGGGGAGCCCTCTAACAACCCGATGCGATCGTCTGTGATCCAGCCCCACAGCGGGATCGAGTTGGGCTCCCGCTGGAATCGAACGATGCGCACGGTCTACGTCCAAGGTTTGCGGGCCCAGGCAATATCATAATCGACCTGCCAGGGGAACACCTCCACCGCCTCAAACCCTAGCTCTCTCAAGAACTTCGAAAAACGGGATCGAGGAACCGTACGTCCAAGGATCAACGGCGCCTGCCATCCAATACGGTTGGTCAACAATGCCCAACCTCCAGGTCGCAGTATGCGCAAGATTTCTCCGATGGTTTTCCGCGGGTGAGGCGTGAACTCGAGCACCTCCAGGCAGACGGCGACGTCGAACGATTCGCGTGCAATAGGCAGCGGTACCGCCCAACCCTGGATCCATTGATGATTCGAGTCGACTTTCTTGCGCCCTAGTCCCATCATTTGTATGGAGGGCTCCACCGCGACGAACAGGCTGCTGTTGGAAGTCACCGACGAAGGTGGATCTGAGATCATTCCGTCCAACGCGCGGAACGTGCGTGCTGTGCCGGCACCGACGTCCAGGAGACGGGCTTTGGGCAGGTCAGACAAGATTTTCTTTAGCGGCTCCCCGAGGAATTGCCGCTCCCATTCCGAGTCGAACTGTTTGATTCCATCGTAGCGTATGGCGGCTAGATCATAGAGCCAAACAACCAGACGGCGCCCCAGATGGGCGCCTTCACAAATCCATAGCTCCCAAATGAGCAGGAGAACCAGGACAACTAGAAGAACGATGAGGAGCAGCGGCAGCATCCCCGGATTCTAGGCCGGAGATCGGGAGTTCAAGGAAGCTTCAGCGCGAGTCGCCGGCAATACGCTGCCTCATCTCCCCGACCTCACCCTGGATCTTTGAAAACCTACCCGGGCGGTTGCGCCGAAGAAGTTGCACGATGGCGTAAACGATTGCCTCAACCACGACCTGACCTACGCCTGCATCGGGGCTGGCATGGCCTGCGAGCACATAGTCGGCATGATTTGTCGATTGCGCGGAGGGCGCTGCAACGAGTGCTGCTGTTCGGAGACCAGCACGGCGCGCTTCCGCAAGAGCGCGCGCCACAACTGGTGCTTGGTCCTCAACCTCAACCGCGATCGCGATGTCTTTACGGTGCCCGCCGACCAGTGCGCGCGCGATCTCACCGAGACCGCCCACTCCCAGCTGTACGGTATAACCGGCACTTTCCAGCCAGGCGCCCAGGCTGCGAGCCGGCCCTACTCCCAATCCTTCGGCGATCAGTACAACTCGTTCTGCTTCGTCGAGCGCGTTGACCAGAATCTCAGCAGCCTCAATAGGAAACGAACGCCGGGTAAGCTGCAGGTACCGCTCGACCTCTTCCAGAGCCGCGTCAGCTGCCTGCTCTGACGAGGTCACCTCGGCTGGCCGGCCGGTGAGCAGCTCTTCTTTGACCCGCTGCCGGATCTCACGTTGCAGCTCTGGATAGCCCCCGTAGTCGAGCCTCTGGGCGAACCGCACCACCGTAGCAGGATCCAGGTCGAGAGAGTATGCAAGTTCAGTGGCCGTGAGAAAGGCCGCGCTGGAGTAGGAATCGAGCAGGAAGTCGGCTAAGACCTGAAAACTGGGGGATAAATCTGAGCGGATTTCCCGAATCCGCTCTTCATAAGTGCGCATCTGAGGGTCTTAAATGATAGTTCCATACCCAATCACGGGTCAGGACTATAGCATGCGGGGTGCTTCGACGCAACAAATATTGCAGGAATTACGCCATGGAGCAGATTTAGGGGCAACCCCCGCAGTATAATGACGCCCCAGGGCGGATAGCTCAGTTGGTTAGAGCGCTTCTCTTACACAGAAGAGGTCGCAGGTTCGAGTCCTGTTCCGCCCACCTTCGGCGTCCGGAAGGGCGCCGGGTTGTTTTATGGCTACGGTGCGCCGCCTCTTTCTACTAGCGTTTGTGTTGCTGGCTGCCTGCCGAAGGCAGAGCCCGGAAACTGCGCCCACTCCAACCGCGCCCGCAGCAACTCCGCCCACAACAACTCCGGAGCCCAGCGCCACCCCCAGATTTACTCCGACGCCACTTCCAACGCTCCAATCCACGCCGACCACATCCGCGCATGATTTACAGGCAGAGGCTATGCTGGTCGACTTTGTAGAAGATGCAAGCTCCTTCCCCGAGGCCACGCGCTATTGGATCGATGCAAAAATAGAGTTTGACCCCACGACCGTACACGGCACGATCGAAGGCTTGTCACGCATCCAATTCACGAATCCTCATAGCGAGCCGCTGTCCGACATTGTTCTCATGATATGGCCGAACCATGGACAATACCTGGCCGAAGCCCGGGTCGGGCCAGCCTTGATCGAGGGCCGGCCTGTTCCGGCGAACGCAGAACTAGGGGGCCTCGCGCGACGTTATGATCTGCCCGAACCACTCGCCCCGGGAGCGACGCTGGACCTGAGCGTGCCGTTCCATATCATGGTCTCAGGTGCTATCGGACGAGGGAATATGAGCCGATTTGGCATCACTGAAGGCGTGTTATTTGCCCCAACGTTTTATCCGCTCGTCCCACGCCTCATTGAGGGCGAATGGGACGCTCGCGTGGCTCCATCCGCCGGAGACACAACGGTTTCGGAAGTGTCGCTCTACCAGGTACGCATCGCGGCGCCATCGGATCTCACGCTGGTGGCTACGGGTGTGGAAGTCGGTCGTGAGGAGCTCAAAGATGGCACGACTGCGATAACTTACATTAGCGGCCCCGTGCGGGACTTTGCCTTCGCGCTGGGGTCATTTATAAGCAAGCAGGAGCAAGTCGATGCAGTGACCGTCGCAGGTTGGGCTCTGGCCGAACATGAGCAGGATCTGGGGGTCATGGTTAGAGCAGCGGCCACTCAAATGGAGCTCCTGGGAGATTTAGTCGGTCCCTATCCCTATGCCGAGCTGGACCTGGTGGACGTACCGGGAGCTTTCGGGGGGATCGAATATCCTGGATTGGTGACGATTGGAACCCTGGGTGGCCCGAACGTGATCGATTCGACGGTGCACGAGGTCGGGCATCAGTGGTTTTACGGTCTGATCGGAGATGACCAGCTTGAGGAACCCTGGTTGGATGAGGCCGCAGCCACCTACACGCAGATCTTGTATCACGAGCGAGCCAGCCGGCGGGGTTTTGCCACAGGGATGCTGACCTTCTTTCGCGATCAGGTGCGCGACCATCCCAATCCGGAGCTCCCGATCGGCCTCGCAGTGAATGAATACGAAACAGGCATGGACTATGGGCTCTTTGTGTACCGTAAAGGCGCACTTTTCTTTGACGCTCTACGCGCCGAGCTAGGTGATGATTTATTTTTTGAGTTCCTTCAAAGATTCCTCGATCAATATCGATACCAGATTGCTGGCGCAGATGATTTTCAGACAACCGCAGAAGACACTTGCGACTGCAATCTGGACGCGCTCTTCGATCTCTGGGTATTCGTGGGTGGAGAAATACCCGGCTCCTAACGGTCTACAGCTTTCCCCCCAACGCGGGTTACAATCGCCCCGTCTGGACAGAGAGTTGAATGAACGATTACCTCTTCCGCGGAAGCCTCAAGGAGCTCGATCCGGAAGTCCAAGAGCTGACGCAGATTGAAGCCGAGCGCCAATACCGGCGGTTGATCCTTATCCCCTCAGAAAGCACAGCCCCCATAGCCATTCGAGAGACTCTTTCTAGCGCATTCAACAACATCTACGCTGAAGGCTATCCGCACCAAAGCACCCGGGGCATGTCGGAAGATGACATCCTGGACTACGGGGCCCGTTTGGCTCATTACCGACGCTATTCGAATCCGCGTTACTACAAGGGCGTGGAGTACGCCGATGTTGTGGAAGTGCTTGCTCAACGCCGATGTGCAGAACTGTTCGCCGCAAACGAGCTAGGTGCCGCCGAGCTCTTCGTAAATGTCCAGCCGCTCTCGGGAGCGCCAGCAAATAATGCGGTCTATCACGCCTTGCTTGATCCCGGGGACACCATCATGGGAATGGATCTCATGCAGGGGGGGCATCTCACACATGGATCCAAGGCTAATCGGTCGGGCAGCCTCTATCGATCCGAGAGCTACAACGTAGATCCAGAGACAGAGAAAATCGACTACGACGCTGTGGCAGCCTTGGCGGCGGAACATGTTCCGAAAATCATCATCGCTGGCTACTCATCCTACTCCTGGGCTCCGGACTGGCAGAAGTTCCGGGAAATCGCGAACTCCGTTGGTGCATACCTGTTGGCCGACATCGCCCACCTCGCGGGTCCGATCGCAGCCCGGGTTCTTCCGTCTCCCGTGGGGATCGCGGATGTTGTGACCTTTACCACCCACAAGTCCCTGTGCGGGCCGCGGGGAGGGGTGATCCTCACTCATCGACAACCGCTCGCAAAGATGTTCGATCGGGCGGTGTTCCCTGGAGAGCAGGGCGGGCCGCACATGAACAACATCGCCGCACTGGCCGTTGGATTTAGACTGGCGGCCACCGATCAGTTCCGAGAGCTCCAGGAAGCCGTGCTCGCTAATTGTCTCGCTCTCAATCGCGCGCTAGAGCAGGCAGGCTTCCGTATCCCATTTGGGGGTACCGATACTCACCTGACCAACGTCGACTGCTCCACCATCGTCGGGCCGGATGGAACACCACTTTCCGGTGACATGGCTGCTCGCATTTTGGACATGGCTGGAATCGTTGTCAACCGCAACACGATTCCGGGCGACACGAGCGCTTTGCGGCCTTCGGGCATTCGGCTGGGTACGGTCTGGGTGACTCAGCGTGGCTTCGGGGAATCCGAAAGCGAGCAGACTGGGAAGCTCATCGCACGGCTCCTCAAAGCTTGTCGCCCCTATCAGATGGCTGGACGAGTTCGCCCACAGCATAGGGCGAAGGTCGACTTCGACGTGCTGATGCACGTGCAGACGGAAATCAGAGATGTGGCCGAGAAGATGGGCATCGATTTCGAGCCAACTAAGCATGGCAACCCCCACTTCTACTATTCAGATGACCCATCCCTGCCCGAGCCATTCAGCACCATCACCGTCCAGGGCGCAAGCGCTGATGAGTTCGTGCGCTACTTGTCCGATACCCGTCCCTTGGAAGTCGAATCGGGTCAATCCGTACGCGGCCATCTCAGAGGCGCGGGTAGCCATGTGGAAGTCGTTCTTGGTCGAGAGGCGGATCGGTGGCAACTCACCATCAAGTCGGCAGAGGCTCCCCGCATGGTCGCCTGGCTTCAAGCCTTATCCGATGGGTATGTCGAGTTCGATCCCCAGGACGTTCACAGAAAACCACCCGGCCCGGTTGCCGTACGCCTGGCAGAGGGCGTAGAGGGCCTCTCGGGTACCCTGACTGAGGCAGATGGTAGTGATAAACCCTGGTATCTAGGGGTTGGCGAATCCGATGGTACGCCACTTCCCGCCTTTGAATTTAGTCCGGTCGAAGACCCATCGCTCCGGCGGACAGCCCTTTTCGAATCCCACCAAGCTTTAGGTGCCAAGCTCATTTCCTTCGCCGGCTGGGAGATGCCGGTTTGGTATGTATCCGTTCTGGAAGAACATTCCGCCACTCGCACGGCAGCCGGATTGTTTGATGTGAGTCACATGGGTGTCTATCAGGTCGAAGGCAACCAGGCATCGGCATTTCTGGACAGTGTGGTCGCCAACGACGTGACCACGCTTGCCGTGGGTAAATCGCATTACACACATTTCCTTGATCCCGAGGGGAGCGTACTGGACGACGCTATGGTTTACCGCCGGAGTGAGGCAGCCTACTTGGTGGTCGTTAACGCGGCCAACGACGACAAGCTGTGGTCCTGGTTGCGCGGTGTGAGAAGCGGCGAATATCGGGTCGACTCTGAGAGACCCTGGACGGAAGTGTATGGTCGCGGGTGTGTCCTAAGGAATCTGCGCGATCCAGATGAAGGCGAAGCAATGAGGGTGGATCTTGCCTTGCAAGGTCGCGCGAGCCCAGACATCTTGATCGCGTTGGGTTGCTCAGCTGAAGACCAGGCCAGGCTTCAGGCACTTCCGTGGGCTGGCCTTATGGAGGGTAATTTTGGGGGCTTCGACCTGATCGTTAGTCGCACAGGGTACACCGGCGAGCGTGTGGCGTATGAGCTATTTGTGCACCCAAGGCAAAGCGGCGAACTTTGGAATCGTTTGATCGAGATGGGTGAACCGATGGGCCTCAAGCCCGCTGGCTTAGGCGCACGTGATTCCTTGAGGACGGAGGTCGGCCTACCGCTGTACGGTCAGGAGATGGCGGGTGAGATGAATCTTGGAGTGGGGGACGCCGGGTTTGCGGCGTACGTCAAAACCTATAAGCCATGGTTCATTGGCAGATCCGCATTCCTCCGCCAAGAGCAGCAGCGGACCCGGCAAGTTGTGCGCTTCCGTTTTAAAGAGCAGCGCGTGCGCATGGCACACTATGGGGATGTGGTTGCCAATGAGAATGGTGATGTCATCGGCAACGTCACTTCCTGCGCGATCGACAGCGATCGATATCTCACAGGGCAAGCGCATATTTCGTTGGACTATAAGAAACCGGGTACTCCCATCTCCATATACCAGGGAACCGCGAACGATCCCTCCCAGGCCAAAGGCCCCGGCAATCCTGCCGCGGTGGTGAGAAGATTCCCCCGTCTGTAGCCAAGGCATTGAAAGGGCAAGAAGCTGCCCCACACTCTGCGGATTCGTAACATCCACTCCATCGGCGGCCCTGCTTTGATTCACGCTAAATTCACATCGCTACTAAAACGAAGAGGCTGTCTCAATTGCTTTAAAGACAGCCTCTTGTTTTGGATGTGTTAATACAGACTTGGTTTAGATGTTGGTAACGATGTTGCTGAATACGTTGCCGATCGCGGGTCCGAGCAGGGCCAGGATAACGATCACCACAACAGCGACCAACACTAGGATCAAGGCGTATTCAACCAATCCCTGACCTTTCTCTTTCGGAGCGTACAACATTAGTGTTCACCACCTTCCCTGGGGGGATACCCATGAGATCAATCTCATGGGAGCTAGATAAGGATTAGCCACAGACTAGCACGCACTGCCTGAGGAGCGACCTTACGGATACCTTACGAGGGTTGCAAGCCGCAGGCCGTGAGCTGGAATCTTGCCCTTTGACGCCCTTTGGGTGATCTTACTTAACATAAGGATTTGGCAAAACGTCGCTCGGGGCCATGTTTCGTAGCCGAGTTGATGAGCAAGATCCCAGTGGTTGCCAACGGTTCCCCAGACTTCATCGTAAATTGAATGGCACGACCTTTATGCAAGGAAGGGCTGCTTCCGCTTGGGGAGTGTATCGCGGGACACGATGAGATCGACCTGTTGAAGCTGAATCGATCCAGCCTCTGAGAATCGCAAAGCGTAGACCGGTACGATAGAGCTTGAAGCTTTATCTCGAATTGGGGGCCTAGCGACCCTGTAAGATGAGGCTCGCTAGGAAGGATGCCACAATCAAGATCGCAAAAACGGTGAATGCGATCTGGCTCGCGTTCATGCGCCGTTTCCGGCTGGAGCTCGCCTGAGCGGGGTTCTTCTGTTTCTTCTTCTTCTTCTTTTTCCTTTTTGCTTGCTGTTTAGCCATGGTTAGCGGCGATCATACCACGCAAGGAGCGGCGGATTCGAATCTGGGGAGGAAGCGCGGCTATGCAGGTGGGATCGCACACCGGTCGCCGGATAGGAAGCGCGGTTAAGCAAGTGGGATGGCACATCCATCCGCGCGCGGATCA
>JBHIBY010000037.1:0-26771 GCA_046759305.1 Anaerolineales bacterium | reverse complement strand
CGTAAGTGTGGGCGTCGGCGTGTTCGTTGGAATGGGAGTGGCCGGGATCACTCCAAGGGGAAAGCTGAGCGGCTCGCGGTTGCACTCAACAAACTGGCCAGCCGCGCTGACCCAGCCCGTATCCAGGCTGTCGACCAGACTAACCTCCAGCCAGCTGCCATCAGCATTCCTGGCGAACGGAAGCAGTACGGTGCCCGACGAGAGCGTCTTCAGCGGCGGATCATAGACAAGGCCCGGCCCAAAGCGCAGATTGAGAAAATTTGAAACCACTATGCAGCTCGGTATCTCGGTGGGCGTCTCGGTAGGTCCGACGGGCGTGTCACTCGGGGTCGCAGTGGGCACGGTGGGAACTGGCGTAGCACTCTGCCTGGCAGCCGCGGTCGCCTCCCCCTCGGCCAGCAAGGTAGCAACGACCGCGGTCTCGATCTCTTCCAGGCTGAGCGGTAGCGGTGTCTGGGTCGAAGTCGGATCCACAAGGTCCGGCCGGTTACAGGCCGCTAGCGCTAGCAGCACAGCCGCCTGGCCCCAAAAACGAAGTGGAATTCGCCCCAGCATGGGACCCATTCTAATCTGATAGCAGCGACCTATGAATTGTTGAAAGGAATAATCTGGGATTGGGTAAATGAGAGCATGGGTTAGCTCCTATAGGGCTTGCTGGAGCTAGGCGAGGGGTTGAATATAAAGATTGAGATTAGGTAAATGGGGGATGTGGCTGGCAAGTACTAGGCTTGCCGGCGACTAGAACGGGGGAAGGATTTCTTCCGGTATGCGGGAGAGCTCTCGGTGAACGTCCTTGAGGCGCTTTGAGATCTCGGCCAGAATCTTCCTTAGCTCAGGATCCTGAATGGCGACTTCCAAGCCAGCCACATAGCCTTGAATGGCATCGATTTCCAGCATCACCTTCCAACGACGGCTGGAAATCTCATCCCTCAATGAATTTAGGAGCTCGACCTGGGAATCCGAGTACTCTTGCCAAATCTCGCGCCGAAGGCGGGACAGATCATCTGACCCCACTTCTAATCTCTCCATGGCCTCCGGCTGCAGTCCCAAGATTCATCGTAGCATCCTTTTGGGAGAGGCGCACTGGTCGTTGGTCCTAGCCTCCACTCGCTGTGCTATACTCCGCGCCCCTATGACGAGACACGCCAAGATCGTCGCTACGATCGGACCCGCAAGTCAATCACCTGAGCAGATCCGATCCCTCATTCTCGCCGGTATGGATGTTGCCCGGCTCAATTTCTCACACGGTTCCCATGAGACCCATCGCGCTTCAGTCCAGACCTTGCGCGCGATCTCCGAGGAACTCGGTCGACCGATCGGAATTCTCCAGGACCTCCAGGGACCGCGTCTCCGAACCGGCCAGCTTTCGGGTGGAGCCCCAGTTGACCTGAAGTCAGGTGCCACGCTGGATCTCTGCGTCACCCCTGTGCCTGGCGATGCAGGGAGCGTCCAGATCGGCTATCCCGCGCTGCCACAGGAGGTGCGGCCGGGGGACACCATTCTCCTCGATGGCGGTAAGATCAAACTGCAGGTCACGGAGCTGGAGCCGGATCGCGTCCGCACGCTAGTGGTCAACGGCGGCAAGTTGCGTGAAAACTGTGGGCTAAACCTCCCCGGCGTGACACTCTCGACCCCGCGCTTAACGGATAAGGACCGTGAGGATCTCACCCTCGGCCTGGAACTCGCAGTGGATGCGATTGCGCTTTCATTTGTGCGCAGCACTGAGCAAATCCTCGAACTGCGGAATGCGCTTGAGGGCTCGGACGCCACCGTCCCGATTATTGCGAAACTTGAGCGCCCGGAGGCGGTCGAAGATCTAAAGCAAATCCTTGAGGCGTCCGACGGGGTCATGGTGGCGCGTGGCGACCTTGGTGTTGAAGTGTCGGCTGAACGTGTGCCGTCCATTCAAAAACAGATCATTCAACGCGCAAACGAAGCCAACAAGCTCGTTATTACAGCGACCGAGATGCTCGATTCAATGATCCGTAACCCACGCCCCACTCGCGCGGAGGCCTCCGATGTCGCGAACGCAGTATTTGATGGGAGCGACGCGCTGATGTTGTCGGGGGAAACCGCGGTCGGGGCATATCCACTGGAGTCGGTGGAAACGATGGTGCGTATCATCGTTGATGCTGAAGCTCACTCGCACGAGTGGGGTGAACCCCTCAGGCCCGCTCGTCCTGATCTACGTGATGATGCAATTGCGACCACCCGCGCAGCTCGCAAACTCGCGGATGACCAGGCGGTTGCCGCGGTGGCAGTGTTCACACGTACCGGCCGTACTGCTCAGCTCATGTCAAAGGCGCGCCCTGCCGCCCGCATCGTAGCGTTTACTCCGGATCAAACAACCTACACACGTATGACGTTTCTTTGGGGAGTTGAGCCGAAATTGTGCCCGACAGTCTCTAGCGTAGAAGAGATGATCCAGATTGTGGATGACGATCTCAAAGATCAGCTGATCGGGCAGCAAGTGGTTATGGTGGCGAGCTTACCAGTCGGGCAAAAAGGCCCGTCCAACTTCATTTATCTTAGGACACTTGGCGAGTAGACGGGAGAGAACCTAGGGTCGCTCGGACAGCGTGAGACTGGCCTGTCGGCGACCCAGATAGATGCCAACCACGAGCATCGCCAGCCCGAAAACCACGATCAACAATCCCAAGAGAAACAGCTGACCAGAAGCCGCATCCAGCAGCCCATCGATCACATCCTGGATAACCGATTGAAACGGGCCTGGGAAGGCGGTTCTAAGCGGACCTGAATTTCGCGCACGCTCAACGGTTCCTTCGACAATTCCAAGCATGACGAATGTGCCGACCCCGGCCGCCAGGATTGAACCACCCCACCAACGCAAGAGCTGAGGCCAGGATCGTACGGCCACAGCCACGATTAGCCCTAGCAGACTCAACGGCAACAACCATCCGGCACGTGAGAACGCACGCAAAGTGCGAAGGCTTTGCTTGAAATCCATAAGCTCCTGAGGTGAGCTGTCGATTGGGCTGTCTTCACCGATTCGCACCTGGGAGGGCAGTTCAGTCACTTGGCGCAGAACCAGGTCAGTGGCCACCGCGACAACGGTCGTGAGCAGCGGCTCCGGCGGCTGGCAAAGAAAGGCCGGCAGCTCCCCTCTGGGCACTCCTTCGCGAATCAAGACTTCCACTTGCTCCTGGCCACAAGTCGGCCATGAGCTTACGACGGTCGTAGCGAGCTTCTCTGCACCGCCAGAGAGTAAGCGGTCTTTGAGCGGCTGAATGTCCAGCGACAGGTCTGGTGTCAATCTGTCGTTATCGAGCCATGCATACAGGCTCTCGATATTGTTTCGTACCTGGCTTTCGGTCCATTCCGGGGGGAACAGAGCCGTAAGCATCTCGTTCAGCTGTTGCCTGCCAAGAAAGTCGAGAATTCCGGTTGCGACCTCTTCGCCACCGCGGGGGACTTGCTCAAGCATTACATCTATCGCGATCTCCTGCAGAGCGCCTGAGCCGAGCAGCTCGTCGGTGAAGATGTTTGTTATTTCCTCATCGGAGAAAAGCACCCGCCCCCAGGAAAAAGCAACCAAGGTCAGCGGCAGCGTGATCGCGAAGATCAAACCAAAAACACCGGCCGCAAGCCGGCTCAACGTTCGCGCGAAACCATTCGATTCAGCCATTTCCGGGGGGTCGCCCTAAATCAGGGAGCGATTATACGAGGGGATGAGCTTCGGAGCTACTTGAAGCTTTCCAGAACTTCCTGCAAGCTTGAGCGCGACGGGCGAAGTTCACCAATGCTCAGTTCCGAAAGCGGCCGCTCAATCATCTGCTCGGAATCCTGTAGACTGGCCTGCTCGGCGTTGTAATAGATAAGGCCAGTAGCGAGCACCCTATGCTTACGGGCCTCCTCGAGAAGTTGGACGGCTGCCGAGCGATCCATCGGATCGTAGTCTTCATCTAGCTTTTTCAGTAAAAGTGCCGAGCCGTCGTGCAATCTGACCTCGGTCGTCTCACCTGCCTCATACTCGACCTGAATTTCGTCGTAGCGGGGAACGTAAGTCACGTCATGAAGCGGGTCCTGGTGCTCGCGGCCCCAGCTGTAACTCTTTGTTGATTCATCTCGATTGTTGAAGGTCACGCAGGGGCTGATGATGTCCAGCACGGCCGTACCCTCGAAGCTAAGCGCAGCCTTTATCAGCTCTTTGACTTGCTTCGCGTCTCCGGTAAAGGATCGCGCCACGAAGCCGCAGTTTGCGATCAGCGCTTCCAAACAGATATCGACGGGCATGAAGGGGTTCAGGCCAGCATATTTCAGTGTCTGCTCGTGATCCGATGTAGCCGAGAACTGACCTTTAGTAAGACCGTACACACCGTTATTCTCGATGATGTACACCATTGGCACATTCCGGCGAACCAGATGCACGAATTGCCCCATACCGATGCTGGCGGTGTCTCCGTCTCCACTGACTCCAATGGCCTTAAGTGATCGATTCGCGACCACTGCGCCGGTAGCGATGGAAGGCATTCTCCCATGGAGGCCGTTGAAGCCATGTGATTTCCCAAGGAAATAAGCCGGACTCTTACTTGAGCACCCAATACCCGAGACCTTAATAATCTCATGCGGGCTCAGCGAAAGCTCGAATGCGGCGTTAGCGATCTGGCTTGAAATTGAGTTGTGTCCGCAACCTGCGCATAAAGTCGAAGGCCGGCCCTTGTAATCCGCTTTGGCCAGTCCGACCTGATTGACCTTTGCCTTGAGTGTCTCGACCGGTGTAGCCATCTTTACTACCTCACCAATTTGAAGAGATTCCGCGAGTTAGAGCGCGGCCGCAGGCCTCAGCTCCAAATCCCAAGCGAGCGATCTCAGACTTCCTCGAGCTCTACCACCGATTCCACGATCCAGCGCGCGGTCAATGGCAGACCGTTATTCTGAGTCAACGAGCGCAGCTTTGCAGCCTGCTCGGGCACTTCCAGCTGCAGCAGCTTGTGCATCTGGCCATCAGTGTTCATTTCGAGTACGTAGATCGATTCGTGGTCATCGATAAATCTCGTGACCTCATCACTGAATGGAACTGCGCGCAGGCGTAAGGTGTCGATTTCTGTTCCCTCAGGCAGGCGCGAGTGAGCTTCCTGGACTGCGACTTCTGTCGAGCCGTAGTAAATCAAGCCGACCTTTGCTGTTCCGGAACCGTGTAGGATCGGAGTTGGTACCAGGTCCCGAGCGGTATCCGCCTTACGCATCAACCGCTCCATGTTCTGTTCCCAGTCCTCGGGTCGTTCACTATATCGTGCGTGTTCGTCGTGACCGGTACCGCGGGCGAACCACGGTGCTAGAGGATGTTCGTTGCCGGGCAGAGTCCGATACGAGATCCCGTCGCCATCGACGTCCTTGTACCGAGCAAATTCTCCGATCTCCTCTAGTTGCTCTGCAGAGAGCACTTTGCCTCGGTCAATTGACTCTTCGGGGTAGTCAAATGGATCCGACATCCAAAGGTTCATTCCAAGATCTAAATCGCTGAGCACAAACACCGGGGTCTGCAGACGCTCGGCAATATCAAAAGCACGCCAGCCGAACTCGAAGCACTCGCCTACGCTGCCCGGTAACAAGATCACATTCTTGGTATCGCCATGGCCAAGGTAACGTACAAACATCACGTCGCCCTGTGAAGTGCGTGTCGGCAAACCGGTGCTGGGACCCATTCGCTGTACATCCCAGATCACGATCGGGATCTCGGCAAAGAACGCCAAGCCTACAAACTCCGCCATCAACGAGATTCCGGGGCCGGAGGTAGAGGTCATTGCACGAGCACCAGCCCAGCCCGCGCCAATCGCCATTCCGACCGCCGACAATTCATCTTCTGCCTGGATCACCGCATAGGATTGTTTACCGTTCTCCTTACGAAGCTGAGGCATATATTCTCGGACTGCATCGGCGAAGCTTGAGGCTGGCGTAATTGGATACCAGGAGGCGAACGAAACCCCGCCATAGATGGCTCCAAGCGCACCGGCCGTGTTTCCCTCAATTAGGATCTTCCCCTCGTTCTTACTTTCGGGCCGCACACGGTATGGATCCAGCTTTTCAAGGTTCTTCCGCGCCCAATCTGCGGCCAGATTGATAATTGCCATATTGAGCTCAACGGGCTTTTCTCGCCCTTTGAAGTGGGTCAGCAGTGCACCTTGCACTGTATCCAAGTCGATCTCCAGCATTTCGGAAACAACCCCAACGTAGCCCATGTTGGCCACATAGTCCCTTAACTCTTTTGGCGGATTCACCTCTTTGACTAGGTCCTTAATGGGCATCGGGTAGTAAGCGATGTCGTCTCGCGTCTGAGGTTGCGGCAGGTCGTCGTCGTAGAAACATACGCCGCCGGCTGCCAATCGCGCATGATCTTCGGAGAAAGTGGCGAGGTTCATCGCCACCAGGACCTCCACCGTATCCCGTCGGGCGGTATGTCCGTCGCTGCTTACGCGGATGGTGTACCAGGTCGGTAATCCCTGGATATTGGAGGGGAAAAGGTTCTTGCCACTCACGGGGATGCCCATCCGAAATAGAGCGCGAATGAGAGCCAGGTTCGAGGTTTGGCTACCGGAGCCATTGGCGGTAGCTACCACCATCGAGAAATCGTTGACTATTTCGCTGGCCACCGAGTCCCCTCGGAGCCTGGCACATTCGGGAAGCCTTGGATTCTTGGGCGAGTTCTCAACAGCGCCGTGTGTTCAATCAGTGCCTGATGGCCCTTGTCGAACTCAGCATTGTGAATAGCGTCCACCATCCTTCCGTGATAGGTCCACACTTCATGCAGGTAGGCGTAATCCTCATACCGGTTCAGACCCACGGCCTCATATGCCTCCCAATATGCCTCCAGCAATCCGAGAACGAAGGCATTATTGAGGCGAGAAAAAATCGTCAGGTGGAGTTCCCGATGTTCGCTGTGGGGGATCTGAACCGGCTCACCCTCCAATTTGGTCCATGCGCTGTCCATGAGTTTCTGTAAGTAGACCTTATCATCTGCGCGCAGCAGCTCCACCGCCTCGTGCCAAAAGGAGGCTTCGATTTGATTTCGCAGCCTACTGTATTGATCAAAATACGAGCGATCAAGAGCCAGAGCGAAGCCGAGCCCAGCGCGGACGGTTGGGAAGAACGAAAACGCACGTACGCGAATTCCGGTTTTAGGCCGCACGTCGACGAGACCTAGCTCACGTGCAACTTCGAGCTGCTCTCGGAGCTTTCCCGAGCTGATTCCAAGCAAGACTGCCAACTCATTGATTGGCGGCAGGCGCTTCCCGGGCTCGGCATTTAGCTCAATCAAATAGCTCATGAATTCCGAACTTCCGTTGTCGGTTCTCTCACGATATAGTGTATTCATAAGATTGATTATATCAATACAAGTCAAGTGGAGCATTAGCCTGCACCACCCTTTGAAAAACGGGTATGTCGCTGTTTGGTAAAATCCCGCCGTGCTCCGCATTGGATTAGTGTTCGGCGCCATCGTTGCTTTCCTGACGCTTTGGGCACCCCGACGGCTGGTCGAACGTCGATTTGCAGACAGCATTGTCGAATTCTCAGAGGCACCCCTTGCTCCGGTCGGCATTGTATTTGGTGCCGGACTCCGCCGTGACGGCCAACCCACTGCTGTGCTCTACGATCGTGTTGCAACCGCTGCACAGCTCTACGCGGATGGGAAGGTCGATGCGTTGCTGATGAGTGGTCACGAGACCTCCGAAGGCTACAGTGAACCTCGCGCAATGCGAATTCTAGCTGAATCTCTGGGCGTCCCAGAGGATGCAATCATTACCGACGGCTTAGGCAGCCGTACTTTCACCACGTGCGAGCGAGCAATCTTGACCTACGGCATCAGCCAGGCATTGTTGATCACTCAAAACTATCACCTCCCACGCGCGCTGGCGACCTGCGAAGGCCTTGGGATCGAGGCAGTGGGAGTATCCGCCGATCGACGACCGTATAGTCCACGCGCGCTTCAGTATTGGGAAACGCGCGAGCTGCCTGCAACCCTCGTAGCACTTCTGGAGATTTTCTTCACCCGGCGCGTGTGAACTCGGACCGAATCTGGGAAATTCATGGAACAAATGGAAGCGATCTTCCTGATGGAAATATCCTTCGCCGAATTCGCATGAACGCGGCCTAAACCCGGAGAGCCCATGGAACGAACAGGAGCGATCGCGCTGCTAGAGGAGTTTGTCAGCAACCAGAATCTAGTGCGCCACATGCTTGCGGTTGAAGCATCGATGGAGGACTACGCGAAGCGCTACGATGAAGACGCCACTCAGTGGGGGTTGGCCGGTTTGCTGCACGACTTCGATTGGGAAATCCACCCCACCCTGGATAAGCACCCACAGGAAGGAGCACACATCCTCAGAGAGCGCGGCATATCGGAGGAAATTGTGACCTGCATCCTGAGCCATGCCGATCACACAGGGGTACCACGGGAGACCCTGATGCAGAGAGCTCTGTATGCTTGTGACGAAATCACGGGGCTGATCACGGCCGTGGCGCTGGTGCGTCCCTCACGATCGATTCTCGATGTCAAACCCAAATCCATTCGGAAGAAGTGGAAAGACACACGGTTCGCTGCGAACGTGAGCCGCGAGGACATTGCCAATGGCACGGAAGCCCTGGGAGTTGAGCTGCCGGTCCACATCGAAAACGTGCTGAGTTCGATGAAGAGGATCGCGCCCGAGCTGGGTCTAGCAGGCGCCCACGATACCGACACCGCATAAAGTCCGGCAAATGTGCAATTAGGTCTCACAAGAAACGCACATTGGTATAATGCGCCGGCCTCCTCACCATGACTGAAGCCTCCGCCTCCCTATGTCCGACCTGCGGCACCCGCTTTACTCCAGGGGCTGCGCGCTGTGTAGTTTGTGGTACTGAACTTAGTGCGGCGGCCTCGACGGCATCTGCCCCCTCCAGACGGCAGGTAAGTCTTGATCTGAGACTGGCTCTACTTCTTGTGGGAGTACTCGCGCTAGTATCGGCAGGGTTGACGTTTCTTGCCAGCCGAACAATCCTTCCTGCCGCGGTAGATGAGACACCAACTGGATCGCCAACTCCAACGGCTACCCAATCACAAACGCCCTCTTCAACACCAACCAGCTCCCCGGTTCCAACCGCCACACCACGCCCTCCGATCCGTTACACCATAGTCGAAGGGGATACTTGCGGCGGGATCGCATTTTTCTTCGACGTCACCGTTCGCTCGATTATCGAAATCAACAATATCGGTACCGAATGCTTGCTATCGGTTGGCACCGAAATTCTCGTCCCCCATCCTACGCCGACGGTCACACCGGAGCCCACCAACACTCTAGCGCCGGCCGAAGCCACCGAAGCGGCCTGCCCAAAGGACAACTACACCGTGGTGGCTAGCGATTCGCTATTCGCCATCGCTGCGAACTACAACGTCTCCATGCAATCCATCAAGGATTACAACGGATTAATTAGCGATACAGTGTTTGAGGGACAGCGCCTGATTGTTCCGCTCTGCGAGCGGTTGACTGTGGGTGGTGCGACTGCGACGCCGACCCAGCCACCGCCTTATCCAGCACCTAATTTGCTGCTACCTCGCGATGGCGAGCCGTTCACCCTTGACAACGACACGGTCACCTTGCAGTGGGCTGCGGTTGGTGCGCTGCGTGAAGGAGAGTTTTACCGGGTAAGCGTGGTCGACGTGACCGAGCAAATGATCGGTTCAGGCAGCAAGATGTTCGTAGATTACGTGGCCGATACGAAGTACATCATACCCACCGAATTCCGACCCGCAGGCTCGGTGCCCCATGTCATCCGCTGGTGGATTGAGCCGGTCCGGCTGGTCGGAACCTCCGCCAGCGGCGAGCCGCGATACTCACCCGCCGGTGCCGGCAGCATACGCCGCGTTTTCACCTGGTCGGGATCTGCCGAAGCACCCACTCCCTCTCCGTAACCGAGGATCCGTCTCGCATTCATTGGCGATCGCCCATTTAATATCCCTGCCGACGCAGACTGGATCCCAAAAAGGCGTCGGAACAGCTACAACCGACGCCTTCAATGGTTTTCTACTTCGACAGCTCATGCAGAGAGGCTACGATGTTACTTGAAGCTTCTCCTTTAACTCACCTATGGTCTCTTGTACATGCTCAGCCGATGCTTCGAGCGCAGCTTGCTCCTCGTCATTCAGATCGTACTCGATGATCTTCTCAAGCCCCTTCGCTCCCAACTGAGCTGGGACGCCAAAGAATATCCCGGACTGACCGTACTCTCCGTCGAGGTATACCGAGGCAGGAACAACCAGCTGACGGTCGCTGAGAATCGCGTCGACCATCTGAGCCAGCGCGGCTGAGGGTGCGTAAAACGCGCTGCCAGTCTTCAACAGACCGACGATTTCGCCGCCTCCTTTTCGAGTTCGCTGCACGATTGCCTCAAGTCGTTCTGGGCTCAGAATGACGTTGAGCGGAACGCCGGCAACATTCGAATGGCGCGTAAGCGGCACCATAGAATCGCCGTGCCCGCCCAACACGTAGCAATGGATGTTCCGTACACTGACACCAAGCTCCATGGCTACAAAGGCCCGCATTCTAGCTGAATCGAGAATTCCGGCCTGGCCAATGACCCGCTCGCGGGGCAGCCCGCTGAGCATCATCGCTGCCTGACACATAACATCCAGGGGGTTGGTGAGGATGATCAGGATCGCATCAGGCGATTCGTTCAGAGAGTTCTCCACTGAAGCACGCATGATGTTGGTATTCGCTTCAAGCAGATCATCGCGGCTCATCCCAGGTTTTCGGGGCAAACCGGCAGTAATAACCACGATATCTGAACCGGCAGTTTCTTTATAATCGTCAGTGCCGACTATCTTGGCGTCTGAGCCGATGATCGGCATCGCCTCCGCCATATCGAGCGCCTTACCCTGCGGCATGCCTTCTACGATATCCACCAGTACAAGATCGGCAATCTCGCGCTCTGCAAGCCAATGTGCAGTTGTCGCACCGGTTTGACCTGCTCCGATAATTGTGACCTTCGCCATCGCTCCTCCAGTTTCCTCCGCTAGTTCCGTACGATTGCGATGCCAGATCCCTCGCGCACCGTCCCGATCCGCCAAATAGGAATATCCTCGCTCAGAGCTCGATGCATCGTCTCATCGATATGCTCGCCCGGTACTGCAATAAGCAGCCCGCCCGAAGTTTGTGCATCAAACAGCAGTAGTTGTTCCGCCTCCGTTAGACGGCCATCAAACTCCACCCGATCTCCGAAGAAGCGCCGGTTGTCCAGCGTCCCAGCTGGGAACGTGCCAAGCTTGGCATAGTGCGCGGCTCCCGAAAAGGTTGGCACCTGCTCGAACTCGATCTCCAGACTCACTCCGGAGGCCTCCGCCATTTCAATACCGTGCCCGATGAGCCCGAATCCTGTGATGTCGGTCGCCGCGCGCACGCCTACCTTACTCGCGAGTTTGCTCGCTGCGCTGTTGAGCAACGTCATCCATTTCACTGCCTCTTCTTCATGTTCTTCAGTGCCCTTGTCACGCATGATTGCCGTTGTAGTAACGCCTGTTCCCAGCGGTTTGGTGAGCAGCAGTACATCACCCGGCCGAGCTTCGGTTTTTGTTAGCAATTCTTGTTCCTTAGCCGTTCCCAAACCTACCAGTCCATACTTCGGCTCTTTGTCTTGAACCGAGTGCCCGCCCGCGATCACAGCTCCGGCTTCCTTCACTTTCTCGGCTCCACCTCGAAAGATCTCGCGTACGACTGCAGGATCCAGGTCAACCGGCATTGCTGCAATGTTGAGCGTCAGGAACGGCGTAGCTCCCATGGCATAGATATCGGAGAGCGAGTTGGCGGCGGCAATCGCGCCGAACTCGTAGGGATCATCGACCACTGGCGTGAAGAAATCAGTGGTCACGACCAGCACCCGCGAATCATCGAGCCGCCACACGGCTGCGTCGTCTGGAGGGTTCAGGCCGACCAGCACCTCCGCGGGATGCTCGTGCTCAAAGATATCTTGGACTGGCTGCAGAACCTGCGCCAGGGTCTCCGCAGGAAGCTTAGAAGCTCAACCTGCGCAGGTAGACATGGCGGTAAGTCGAATTTCGCGCCCGGTCTTGGGAACGGCCATGGCTCAGCTCCTCGGACTACGGGATTGTAAGTCGCCGTTTCCGACGATGTCAAACGCTAGTCGGATCATTGGGATGAGTATCGAACGCATTTCGGATCCTTCTTCGGAGCGTGGTGTTTGCTGGATCAATGCAAGCGTGGTGGAGCCCAACAGAAGCGCTTGGCATTTGTGTTAGATTCCATCGCACGATGAACCTGGTTCGAGCGCTTTCAGCTACGATGCTGGTGCTGGCCGCCGCCTGTTCAATGGCCCCCCGTACGGAGCCGCTCACGATTGCTGCCGCTGCCAGTCTGGCCCCCGTTCTGGATGAGTTAGGGGGAATGTACGAAGACGAGACTGGAGACCCTGTGGTTTTTTCCTATGGCTCTACCGGCAACCTGGCCCAGCAGATCCGGAACGGTGCCCCATTCGATATCTTTGCCTCAGCCGATGCTTTGAGAGTAGAGGAATTGATATCCGAGGGAATCCTTACCGAAGAGTCTCGCATCGGATTCGCGCGCGGAGTGCTGGTTCTCGTAGGGGCACCCGAACTCGAACTATCGCTGGAATCCGTTGAGGATCTTGCGGATCCGATCGTTCGCGATGTAGCCATTGCCAACCCTCAGCACGCGCCATACGGAATGGCTGCCGCTCAGAGCCTGCTTCGCTCCGGCGTGGAGCTCGTAGTCCTTCCCAAGCTCGTTTATGGCGAAAGCGTCCGTCACGCGGGCCTGCTCGTCCAGACCGGAAATACCGATGCGGGATTGATCGCATTGTCCATCGCCAAGAACATGGAATTAAGCGGCAGAGAGCTTCCACAGGATCTCTACGATCCCATCCAGCACGTCGCCGCTATCCACAGGGACACCGCTTTACCTGAGCAGGCTGCAGCCTTCCTGGACTTCTTGTCCAGCCCGGAGGCGCAAGCCGTCTATGAACGGCTTGGATTGGCAACGGAGGAGGGATAGACCATGGGATCTCCGCTTCTCTTGTCCCTGCGGGTGGCGGGTCTGGCCACTCTGTTCGCGGTGGTTATCGGAATTGCGCTTGCCGCGCTTCTTGCGAGGCGTCACAGCGTAGCCGCCAATGTCACAGATGCGACAGTCAATTTACCGCTCGTGCTTCCCCCGACCGTTCTGGGCTACTACCTGCTGGTGCTTCTGGGCGCGCAGTCGCCGTTGGGGGCCTGGCTTGAAAGCCTTGGGATTGACCTTGTCTTCACATGGCAGGGCGCGGTTATAGCAGCCACCATCGTTGCATTACCTCTAGTCGTTGGATCGACACGGGCCGCGCTCGAAGCTGTAGACCCGGATCTGCGAGACGTCGCACGCACTCTTGGGCGCTCCAATACCGCTATTTTTCTGACCATCGTGCTTCCACTGGCCTGGCGAGGGCTACTGGCAGGAGGGATGCTGGCCTTCGCGCGTGCGCTCGGAGAGTTTGGCGCCACCCTCATGATCGCGGGCAATATCCCGGGCCGTACACAGACCCTCCCGATCGCCGTTTATGACTCGGTTCAAGCCGGGGATCTTGCCTCTGCCAACCAACAGGCTCTACTCCTTGCAGTTGTGGCAATTTCTTTGCTCGTGGGCATTCGTTATCTCTCCAGCGCTCTTGCAGGCAGGAACGTTCGTGACCGCAGCTGATTTTCACGCCTCGTTTGAGCTGCAGCTCCCGGATTTCAAGCTCACCCCGCGCTTTGAGCTCGGTCCTGAGATGGCGGTATTGTTCGGTGCTTCTGGTTCTGGAAAATCGCTGACTCTCCGAGCGTTAGCCGGCTTGGTAACCCCCGATAAGGGAATCGTCCGCCTCAACGGTCACTCCCTATTTGACAGCGAAGAGCAGATTGATCTCCCGCCACAGGATCGAGGCGTCGGATACGTTCCCCAGCACTACGCTTTATTTCCACATCAATCCATTTCAAAGAACATTGCCTTCGGATTGCACGACGTTCAACGCGCTGAGCGAGAGGCGCGAGTATCAGAGCTGCTATCACGGATGCGATTGGAAAAACTTGCCGACCGCAAGCCGGGTGAGGTCTCTGGTGGCCAGCAACAGCGGACCGCTCTGGCGCGTGCCCTGGCTCGCCGACCAGATTTACTTCTTATGGACGAACCGTTTGCGGCAGTGGAGGAGGATCTTCGCGCTCACCTGAGAGAGGAACTGCTTCGAATCCAGAGGGACTTCAAGATCCCAGTATTGCTCGTGACCCACAGCAGAACAGAGGCATATGCCTTGGCCGAACGCTTGATCATTCTCAACGAAGGCGAAGTTGTTCAGTCGGGGAAACGGGATGAGGTGTTCCGCAGGCCGCGAACACCATCCGTCGCGCGGCTCATGGGTATGACCAATCTCCTTCAAGTGAAGACGACCAACAGCACCAGAGCCGGTTTACTGGTTAACTGGGGAGCCTTCCAGCTCACCATCGCACACGGCGAAACCACTTCCCCCGGCAACGCGCTCACGGTAGGCGTCCGCCCAGAGGAGATCCGGGTAAACCCGGAAGAATCCAAGGCTCCGGCCATAAATCAAATCCCTGCCTACCTAGTCAAGGACGAGCCGCAGGGCGATGGCCACATCCTTCAGTTCACGGCCAATGAGCAATCGCTTCAAGTCCGGGTGTCACATCCAGAGTTCATGGCATTGGACTTGGCAGCCGGTCAAGAGCGCACGCTTACCGTTGAACCTGAACGTATTCACATCATCCCTGATCAAGACTAGCACTCATGTTGCTGGCATATAAATAGGGATGGGATCATGCCCATCCCGTGCTGCATAATAAGAAAGATTGAAGTAGTGCGTTGTTCGGTTTGAGGTTAGGAGTCGGCCTCCGACTCTAGCCGCTCATCGGCCGGTGCCTCTGGCAGGAATCCATACCCAAGAACGACCCCGAAGTTTGTACCTAAGAAGATTCCGATTCCCACTCCGAAAAAGGGTTCTCCAATGAGAACTCCGACCAGCAGTCCAAGGATACCGCCCACCGCTGCAGTCGCTACGACACTAATGAGGATGGTTTTGATGCCATTGATCATGCTCAGGTCCTTTGGCTAAGTTGTGTAGATTCTAGGTAGGGTTCAGCTTGGCGTCAAGGCAGAGAGCA
This sequence comes from Anaerolineales bacterium, assembly GCA_046759305.1. GTDB lineage: Bacteria > Chloroflexota > Anaerolineae > Anaerolineales > E44-bin32 > JADFRG01. The sequence continues at coordinate 11,620 of JBHIBY010000037.1, read as the reverse complement.
AGAAAATGAACTTGCCCATCAATCTTTTTGGCAGAGTGCTTGCGGATTACTCTCGGAAATAGCTGGGGAGTTCAGACACGGCCCTGGCCAAACGCGTGCCGTACCATGTGAGCAAGCTGCCGTCGATGAGGTGCACGCGTCCTGATTGTACGGCAGGTGTGTCCGCAAGCCACTCCTCGATCTGACTCTTGTGGCTTTCATCAAAAGCATAGGGCTCATTTGGCAGCAGGATGACATCCGGCTGCGCCTCGACAACCTCTTCGATCGTCACCCTCGGATAGCGGGTGTCTCGGTCTCCGGGCTCCTCTGACTGAGCCGTCCCCAGATCAGCCTCTAGCGGGTAGCGGCGTTTTCGGCCCGCAAATATGTTCAGACCGCCAACTTTAGCGAGTACGTCGCTGGCATAGGTCTGATAGTTGAACGTCATAAGCCAGGGACCGATGCCCTCTTTTTCGCCCTGCCATATCGGGACAAAGGTTGGAATGGAAAGACGCGCGGTAGTCGCTTTTTCGGTCCAATCGAGCGTCCGTGCCAAAGTCTCCACTCGTGAGGTTTGATCGCCCAGCTTGAAGACCTTGATTATCGTCCACAGCAGGTCGAGCGCGTCCAGAGTGCTCTTGGGAAAGGTGAGCCAAACTGTTAATCCCGCTTCATCTAGCGCTTGGATGGAATCTTCACTATTTTCCTCTTGGTTGGCGATCACCAGGTCCGGTCGCAGGATGCGAACCGCTTCGAGATTAGGTTTTTTCGTTCCGCCGACTCGCTGAAGACGGAGCTGCTCCTCTTCAGGCGGCGTGCAGGCGTCTGTTACGCCAACCACCTTGTCTCCGACTTCAAGATCGAACAGGCTCTCCGTCATGGAGGGGATCAGGCTCACGACTCGTTTGGGGGGAACTGCGTCAAAGGCTGAAATCACACCTTCAGTATCAAGCAGGCTCATTTGTTTTTCCTGTAGGACCATCGATGAACGACCTTTCGGTAAACCCTGAATATTGGCACGGAATTCACTTGCTCAAGGATGCACCAATCGCGCGCATGCGAACCACGAGGGACATCGCCTGAGTATTTTCCGCCAGCAGATTGAAGTCAATAGTATTTGGGGCTGATAGGTAGGGATATAGGAATTTCCGCTGCGGCCTGCGCCTTAGTCGTTCCTTCCACAATCGCATCCACCGCTTTCGTGTCGATCGCAGGGGCTGTTGGCCTTGCCTTCGAGCGCCTTGAGTTCTTCATAAGGTTCTACTTCGTGCTTGAGGAATTCCAGCCTGCGGTTATCTTCTAACAATTTCACGACGACCGCCTGGCGTAGCGGAAGCACCTCGACCACCTTGCCTTCGCCCAGCGGAGTTACCACGCGCTTCTTGACCTTTGGCAGCTGCTTGCGGGCTTCCACATATTGCTCATATTCGTAAACAAGGCAGCACCTGAGGCGCCCACACATCCCGGTGATCTCCTGCGGGTTGAGCGAGATGCTCTGTGCCTTGGCCATTTTGATTGAGATTGGGCTGAACTCCGTCAGAAACATGGAGCAACAGCGAGTTTCCAGCCCGCAAGCTCCCATCCCGCCGATGATTTTTGCTACATCTCGAGGTCCGATCTGCCGAAATTCCACTCGAGATTTCTTTATGGCCTTCTGCATCGCGCTGCGAAGCTGATTGAGATTGAGCTTCTCCTCCCCTTCGTAGTTGTAGAGGAAGGTCACACGCGAACCATCGTAGGAATACTCGGCTTTGGCGATCTTGACGCCCTCCAAGCCGATTTCAGAGGCCTTGGCACGGCAATCGATCATTGTTTCAAGCTCTTTGCGCTGCCAGATGCGTCGCAGTACAAGCTCCTGAGCCGTGGCGCGACGCTCAATCGGCCTGAGCTTGCTGCGTCGCTTGTTATGATCGCCAAAACTGACGACTTCGCCCATCTCGCGACCACGACGGGTTGAAACGAGCACATAGTCACCTGGCCTTATGTCCCTCACCCCCGCGCTATTAAAGTGATAGAGCTTGCCTAAAGGCTGAAATCTAATCGCGACTACATTCGGGCTGGCCATGATCGGTCGAGTATAGCACTCACCAGCTGACTACGAGATGGGGAATTAGATGCTCAGTCGAGCAATTCAATGGGAATGACGCTAGACTGACGGTAGTTGAAGACGCTGACCTTAGCCGCAACCTGCTCCGCTACCGCGGTCAGCGCGAGGCTAGCATCGAGGTCCGGATGTGATACGACGACCGGCGTACCGATATCGCCGCCTTCTCTTACGCAGGGATCAATTGGAATTGAGCCCAAGAATGGAACATCGGCTGCCTCAGCAAGCTTGATACCGCCTCCCTGACCGAACAGGTCGACCCTCTTCCCGTCTCCTAACTCCAGGTAACTCATATTTTCAACAACACCCAGGATGGGCACTTCCATGGTTCGAAACATTTCGAGCGCTCGCACTGCATCGTCCAAGGAAACCTTCTGAGGCATGGTGACGATAACGGCGCCGGTCAGCGGCATCGACTGGGACAGGCTCAAAGGTGCATCGCCCGTACCTGGCGGAAGATCCACAACTAGATAGTCCAGCTCGCCCCAGCTTACGTCGGCAATAAACTGACGAATTGCGGAGTGCAGCATCGGACCACGCCAGATCAGCGGCTTCCCCGGCTCGACCATAAAAGCGATGGACACGAACTTTACTCCGAACGCCTCGGCTGGTACCAACTTATCTTCAGCGGGAGGGGGCATATGATCCACGCCCATCATTGTTGGCACGTTGGGCCCGTAGATGTCACCGTCCAACAACCCAACCTTTGCTCCGGCGCGTGCGAGAGATACCGCCAGGTTCACGGCCACCGTCGATTTACCGACGCCCCCTTTCCCGGAAGCAATCGCAATAGCGTTCTTGATTGGGCGCTCGATCAGGCCACGTGACCGCCCATCGGCCGACACGTTGGAAGTAAGAGTCACCGAGGCCTGCTCGATTCCTTCAATCTTCTCCACTGCTTCTTTGGCCTCTTGTTCGATCTGATCGCGCAGCGGGCAAGCCGGAGTTGTGAGTTCCACGGTAAAAGCTGCTTGGTTACCATCGATGGCTATATCTTTCACCATCCCAAGCGTCACGAGATCCTTCCCCAGCTCGGGTTCTTGAACTTTGGAGAGCGCCTCCAGAATCGACCTTTCAGATGCCACTTGGTACCTGAACCTCCTGAGGGGCGGAGGCAGCAATCTCTGCCTTCGCTCCGTCGATCAATTGCTCGAGATCTTCATCTTTGCCCCGGTATCTGCGGATGGTGGCTTTAGCGCATTTTGTGCAACCTCGAATGGCGCGATACGAATCAGGGTGGCAAGTTAAGCAGCCGGCCAAACGGATCATCACCATCGTGAGCGCTAGCTGCTCAAGGGATGCATCCTCTGAACTACAGGCGCGGTCGACAGTCGCTTTCCACATTTTGCCGCGCAAGTCTCGCAGATGTGGTGCAACTCTCATGGGGAAGAGGATTTCGGTGTCGCTCTGGTACATGATCTCCTGATGGCGGGAACTGATGCACCGCTCGAAGAAAGGTCCCTCTGAGGTCGTCGAACCCGGCTGTTCGCGCTTGGTTCGACCCACTCGGTTCCCGAATTCGATTATTCGTCGGTTTGCTGGCTTTTTTCTTGCTGACGTTGCTTGCGGGCTGCCTCTTTGGCTGCCTTCTTGGCCTGCTTCTCCGCGATCGCCGCCTCATCTGCTGCGTGGTTAAGCGGACGAATTGATGCATAGTACGAGGCAGGTTTATCGAGCTTCTCCTTGTTATAGATATTTTCAGAGAAGCGATCGTAAGTCGAGATCTCAAAGTCGTGATCCATTCGGATCGCTTCAAACGGGCAAAACTCTGCACACAATCCGCAATTCATGCAGACGTCGATATCGATAAAGAAGTCGGTCGGTTCAGGGACGGGACGTCCGGTTTCTGGATCGTCCGAGCGCACAATCCAAATGCACTGTGGCGGGCAGACTTTGGCGCATATGCCGCATGAGGTACAGCGGTCTTGATGGGTCCCGTCCTCGAGCTCGTCGTATATCAGAAACGGGATGTAGCGGAATTCCTCAGGAGTTGCCAGCTTTTCTTCCGGGTATTGAACGGTGAATACACCCTGCGCCTTCGGGCTTTGGCGAACAGCGAAGGCCTCCGGATTGTAGTAGCGTCGCCCGAACCATCGAATATCGTCGACATAGGTTTCGACGAAATGTTTGATGGTCACCCCCATTCCCTTGATAATTCCGATTCCGTACATTAGCGATCCACCTCGCCCAGTACGATATCAATCGATCCGAGAATGGCCACAACGTCCGCTACTTTGTGTCCCTTGCACATCTCAGCCAGCACCGTCAAGTTGATAAATGATGGGGCGCGGATGTGGTAGCGCCAGGGATTGGGCTTCCCGTTTGAGACTACATAGAATCCCAGCTCCCCTTTTGGATTCTCAACCCTGCCATAAGCTTCCCCGGCCGGCACTCGTACCTGGTAAGCCGGTTTTCCGGTTTGAATTTCGCCTTTTGGAATTTCTTCAACGGCTTGCTGCACAATCTTCAGGCTTTCCCGGATCTCATCCACTCGGATGAGGTACCGATCGTAGACATCACCACCGTAGCGCACGGCGACGTCAAAGTCGAAGCGATCGTAAATCCCATAGGGATCTGCACGTCGGACGTCGTATGGGACGCCTGAGGCTCTCAGCACCGGACCTGCTGCCGAGTATGCAACCGCCTTCTCGGCTGGAAGCACTCCTACTCCGATACACCGAGTGCGTACGATTTCGTTCCCAGAGAGGTAAAGATCGAGCTCGTCCACCCGGCGCGGCAAACGTTCAAAGGCCAATTCCCGAATGATCTCTAGCGTTCCTGGTGGAAGATCGCGAGCTAGCCCGCCAAAGCGGAAGTAGTTGCACATCATCCGTGAACCGCTGACGGCTTCAAATACGTCCAGTATGAGTTCTCGTTCATTGATGGCGTACAGCGCGGGAGTGAAGAACGCTCCCAGGTCATTGAGCAGAAACCCAATGGCCCACAGGTGGCTCTGGATGCGGGTGAGTTCGGCCATCATCACTCGGATGTACTCGGTCCGCTCCGGGGGCTTTATTCCCATCAGCTTCTCGACGGCCAGGGCATACCCGAAGTTATTACCCATTGAGGCGAGGTAGTCGAGACGATCTGTGTAGGGCATGTTCATGATGTAGGTATTGCGCTCACCGATCTGTTCATGATTGCGGTGCAGATAACCCATCACGGGCTGTAGATCCGTTACGGTCTCCCCATCAAGCGTAACTACCATTCGGAACACGCCGTGTGTCGACGGATGCTGCGGACCGAGGTTGACCACGATCTGATCCGTCTTGAGCGAGCTGCCATTACCATCGGTCGAAATTTGACCCATCCCTGCGTAGAGCCCTTCATCCGCCTCCGGGATCCAGCCCTCGGGTGAGAACTCGGATGGGTACTGCACATTCTTCCCAAAAGCGACCTGGTCTTCGATGCGATAAACGCCGCCTTCAGGCCAGCGATTTCCGAATGGTTTTGTGTCTTCTTCGTAGTAGGCCTCGCGAAAATCTTTGCGCAAAGGGTGGCCTTCAAATCCGTCCCACATCAGGATGCGGCGCAGGTTTGGATGCCCTGTGAAGCGAATTCCGAGCAGGTCCCAGGCCTCTCGCTCCTGGAAGTCAGCTCCCGGCCATACGCCAACAAGCGTAGGTATGGTGGGATCTTCGCGAGCAACCTGGGTCTTGAACACGAAAGCCGGGCCGCCTTGAGTGCGGTAGGCGTGGTAAACCACCTCCATCTTCTCGTCCGGGAGGTAGTCCACTCCTGTAACCGAGGACAGGTAGTCGTAATCCATCTCATCCCGCAGCTGGGTGGCAAAATCGACCAGCTTATCGGGAAGAACCGTGTAGCCGTCGTGGCCCTCGCGCTCGTCCAAGGTCAGGACGCCGGGAAATTGCTGTTCCATTTCATCCGGCTCGCGCGTTGCTTCTTCGACTTGCGGTTCTGTCATCTTTGGTATTGCCTATGGGAGTGTAGGGAGGCTGCAATCACTCAGGTTCGGCTGCGAGCCGCTCCTCTTGTGCTTTCAGGCGCGCTGCGAAATTAGACATATCGCGCGGATCCACCAAGTCTGGCCCTAGCAGCGGTTGAGGGATCTCTTCGATTGCCTCTGGTCGATACCAGGGCACCTCGAGCACCGACTGCCCGTCGATCTTCTCCTGGAGCTTAATGAGGCCGTGTAGAAGTGCTTGAGGCGTCGGTGGGCAACCCGGTACGTAGACATCGACCGGGACAAACTTATCGACACCCGACACGACGTTGTAGCCTTCCTTGAAGGGGCCGCCGCCGGAAGCGCAGGCGCCCATAGCCAGCACGTATTTCGGCTCAGGCATCTGGTTGTAGAGCCTCACAATGGTTGGGATCATCTTCTTTGTGACGGTGCCGGAAACGATCATGAGGTCCGCCTGGCGTGGGCTGGGCCTCATGACCTCCATGCCAAAACGCGAGAAATCATATCGGCTCGCGGCAGTAGCGATCATTTCGATCGCGCAGCATGCCAATCCAAACATCATTGGCCAAACGGAGGACCGCCGGCTCCAGTTATAGATTTTGTCTAGGGAGGTGATGGCAATGTGGCCCTGTAGGCTCTCTGGGACGGGGTTTTCGCTTTCAGGCTCGTTGTTTGAGAGTTCTTCGCTCACCCAGGCCTCCCTGCCAGTAGACGATTATACGTGCCAAGTTTCACAGGGTCAAGAATGCACCTAATTTCGAAGACGATGTTTGACAAATTAAGAACCGACACCTAGAATTTGACGGGAAATGCCTCTCGAATCGCGTCAGCGCATCCTAGAACACCTTAAAAAATCAGGGCAAGCATCCGTCGCCGAACTGAGCCAAACGCTCACGCTAACATCGGTAACTATCCGCCATCATTTAGCAGCGTTGCGCTCGGAAGGGTTGGTTGCAGAGCCGGTCTCTCGCCACAGGCCGGGCCCGGGTCGGCCCGAAATGGTGTATCAAATAGCCTCCGCGGCAGACGAGCTTATGCCGCGTAACTACGGTGAGCTCTGTCGCTGCCTCATTCAGGCTGTCGAGTCGAGGCAGACCTCCGACCTCGAAGGAGTGCTTGCTGAAATGGGCAGCTCATTGGGTGCATCGGCCAACGCGGTTGGCAATACCGCCGTCGTCAGAAGCTACCTTGAAGACCGTGGCTACTTCCCCAGCGTCGAAAAGGACGAGGGGACGATCATCCTGAAGCTGGCCAACTGCCCCTATCTGGAGCTGGCCAGAAGCGCTCCATCCCTTTGTGAATTCGATCGGGCTCTTATCGGAGCGCTATTTGGTAGAGAGGTCGAGGTAGCAGGCCTCATCGTCAACCAGGAACCTGTCTGCGCTTTCCACATCAATTACTGACCGGTGCGAAATCCCTGCTGCTCCCTGAGCTACGCAGCGTAAACCGCTGAGCCACCCGCTATTGCTACGTGAACTACGCATTATCACTACTTGAGCCACCCGCTATTGCTACGTGAACTACGCATTATCACTACTTGAGCCACCCGCTATTGCTACGTGAACTACGCATTATCACTGCTTGAGCTACACACTATCGCTACCGGAGGTACGCACCATTCACCTCCCAGTTCACTTATGTAAGCTCGACAACGGAGCAATCCCCTCAATAAGGCGTAGGATAGGCGTTGACTTCTGGCGGAGTTCAGGACTTGGGAACAAATTGACTCTCGCTTGGAAGATTGATAAACTTTACCCTACTTATAAATATTGAAAGGTTAGTGCATGGCGACACTCGATTTCCCACAGACAGAGATCGTTGAGCAGACCACCGAGATCAATCTAACCGAGGGCGCGATTCAAAGAGTGCGCTCGCTAATTCAAGAGAAGGATCTCGGCGGATACGCGCTGCGAGTATTCGTTTCCGGCGGCGGGTGCTCAGGTATGCAGTACGGCATGGGCCTCGAACCAGAACCACGCGAGACCGATATCCGATATCAGTTTGATGACGTCGAGGTGGTAGTCGATCCGATGTCGATGACCTACCTGACGGGCGCGACCATTGATTACGTGGACGACCTGATGGCGGGTGGGTTCAAGATCGACAATCCGATGGCGGTATCTTCCTGCGGTTGCGGTAACTCCTTCCGGACCGAGGAGTCGTCACATGCCCATTCAGGCACGGAGGGCTGCTGCTAAGGCATCCCTCGCTCCGCTGAAATACCGAGCAGGTCGCAATAGCGACCTGCTCTTTTTACATCATGGATCGATTCGACCACTACTTCACAGAAGATGAAGCCAAAGCCCTCTTGAAGGAAATCCATCCGACGGTCGAGGAGCTGATGGCAACTCGCGATCGCATCGTGGAGCTCAGGCCAGAGCTCGTCGCCAGCCTGCAAAAGGCAATTGGTAACGGTGGCAGTCAAGCCACTGGCGAGCTTTTAGGACTGGCGCAGCGCGTCACATATCTGGTTGAGCAGATCCAGGAAGCCGGAGTGTTGGTCAAGGACCTCGATCGCGGGCTTCTCGATTTTCCCTCCGAGCGCGAGGGCCGCATCGTCTTCCTTTGCTGGCAATATGGCGAGCCTGAGCTTGCCTTCTGGCACGACATTGACGCTGGCTTCGCAGGCCGCCAACCGCTGTAAGAGTTCTCCCACTCACTGCTCGCGACCTCTCGTATCTCCCATTGCGAATTCCCATTCACGCGGCCATTCAGCCAAAACGCCCTAAAGCGTTGCTGAACTGTCAGCAGGTATAAAACGAGATTTCCCATTCAAGCAACCGTTCAGCCAAAACGCTCCAAAGCAGTGTTGCGCTATGGCTATGCGCAGTTATTGAGGTTGGATGCTAACTTGTGCGGAGGATTGAAATTAGGATCCCAAACGTCCCTATGAGCACCAGGCCGGCAATGGTAATGATCGGTGGAATGCCGGCGCTGGTATCCGGCTCCGGGGGCAAAACCGTTGGCTGCGCAATTGGGGGAGCAGCCGTAAAGGTGGGGAGTCGCGTTGCTGTGATGTCAGACAGATTAAATTGCGCGGCCAGTGTTGGATCTATAGTCGGGGTTACGCGTGGTGTGGCGGTTGCAGGTGGTTCAACAATCGGAAGGAAAGCGCCCGGTGGGTCCAGGACCACAAAGGGTGAATAGACCCAGGCTATATTGCCGGGTACGCCTTCGTAAGTGATTTGGATCCAATCTCCACCGGCGGTTCGGCCAATCGCCGGAGCGGTTTGACCCGCGATCAACACACCAATCAGTTCGTACTCGGTGTTGGGTCCGGTGCGTACGTTGACCTGGTCTGGGACGACAATCACCGGGCCGGTCGGAGTGCCGGTCACTGTTGCGATAGAGACCGTTGCAGGTTGAAGTTGAGGCGAAGCCGAAGCGCCGCTGACTGCGAACATTCCCGCAATCGAGCCCACAGCTAAGGCTGCCACGAGGCATCCGCGTGGCCTTAACCTAGAATTCGTAAATTTGTTTAAGGATTCCAAAGCCGGCAAAGTGTACACCTAGTTATTCGCTGGGAGGCAGCTCGCCAAGTACAAAAATCCGGGTCGCGGCGTTAATTTCAACTGGTTTTGTGCCGTCGGTGTGGACGGTCCAGAGATGCCAGCGGCGAGAATCAGCGATCGCGTACGCGATCCTCCCATCGGTGAGCCAAACTTGAGGTATCAGCCTTGCCTCTCCCCCGATTGAGTGCACGGAGTCAAGCTCGCCGGATGCGAGGTCAATAGTAGACAAATTGGTGCGTTCTCTAGCAAACGCAATCGAGTTCCCATCCGGTGACCAGACAGGACCACTGAGGAACTCGGATTCGCTCTCAAGAACTGTGCGAGTAGCAACGGTGGCGAGCTCCGTGATGTTGATGGCAAAGGGCGGACCGATCTCCAGCATAGAATTCGGAACATCTACCCATTGAAAGCTGCTGAAGACCACCTTCGAGCGATCTGACGAAAAGCTCGCTCCCCAGAGCGTCTCTTGGGGCGTCTTCGCTTTTCGGATGACTCCGCTAGCTAGATCGGCTTCATAGAGTCCCTTTGGAGTTGCCTCGTTATCGGTATTGGTAACCATGTAGACCTTGGACATGTCTTGGGACCATGAAATGGGTCCCAGCCGGAACGGCCCCGGATCGACAATGTAGTCAGCTGTGCGGTCTGCGATCAATCGGTTGCCCGTTCCGTCGGCATTCACTACCCAAAGCTGCTCAAACCCGTCCTCGGGTTGACCTGATGGCCAATGTAATACTGAGTAAGCAATCCGAGATCCATCTTGAGAAATAGCAACAGATTCGATGAGGGATGGTTCTATCACGGTCGTGAGAGGTTTTGGTCCTAGCCTCTGGTGGTAGGCCCAGAGCGTTTCCTCAGTCTCGTCGTCAGACCGAATTACATAGGCGATAGTTCCATCGGCGGTTGCAGTGATCCCAACTTCTTGCGAGGCTGAACCTGCGCTGCAAGCAACCAGTAATAGGCTGGCAACCAAGATCACTGATAATCTCAGCGACTGCACTTTGGTTAACTTATCTAGCCGGTCGGAGGATTGAAGTAGTTGTAGACTGCTCGGCCAAGTTGTGCAAACAGTGAAGCGGTGGGTTCCCAAATCATCTCGGTGTCGTCCCACATAAACATCGAAATCACGTAGTCACCCCCGGGCGAGTACACGATTCCGGCATCACTGATGAAATCCAGCGGCGATTGGGTCCAGCCATGCTTATGTGCCACGCGCGTGCCATCTGGAACGCTGGCTTCAATAAGCCAGGCAATCCGATTCTGCGACATCAGAGACAGAATCTGTGCGCACTCTTCCGACTTCATCTGCTCCGGGAACACCGCCAGCAGCGCACCCCCACCCTCCTGGCAAGCGTAAAGATCGGCCAGCAGCATCCCGAGCTCAGAGGCCGTCGCCTGATTCAGTTGATTCGGCCGTGTGTTGATGTCGAGTCTCTGATTGGCCGGAGTTTGCATGGACGCGCCGGGGATGGGAATAGGGGGCGGTCGATACCAGGCCACGATATAGGAGCTGTCTAATCCGGCATCTCTCAAAGTCTCGGTGACAAGTAAAGGACCCCGATCTTTGTCGATCCGCTCCATCAACCAGTTAGCCGGGTCGTTACCCGATAGCGTGATCATCTCGGATAGCCAGCGACTGGCTTCATCATCCAGCGGGTCATCGAAATACCGATAAAAGGCGGTTGCGATGCCAATCTTGATCGTCGAACCGGCATCAAAGGCGACATCCGGGGTGACCGTGATATCTTCGTTTTGGAAGTAACCGAAGTGAAGTTCCTCGCCCGTTCTTAGGTCCCGGATATAAACAACGGCAAGTCCGTCGAACAGCTCCACGTCCAGATTTTGTTTTAGCAGTGTCTCTAGCGTAGTTAGTGTCGCGCGTGCCGGAGCGCTTTCCATAACGGGTAGATTTACACTGCGATCGCGGGGCGCGCTCAATACCTCACCAACCAGCTCCGATGCGCGAGCAATATCCAGCACCCGCCCGTTGCTCCCTGGTTCAAAATCGGCGCTTCCAGGGATGGGCTGGCTGGGCATCGGGGGTTGGTCGTACCGTGTAGCTAGATCCTGCAAGGTTGCGTCCAACTGAGTCTCCGAGAATTC
>JBHIBY010000036.1:0-27118 GCA_046759305.1 Anaerolineales bacterium | reverse complement strand
AGCTCTAGTAAGGGGAGCTCCGTGGGCTCTTCATATCGGTCTGAACGGATGATGAGTCGACAACTGACATCTAGTACGGATACCACCACTCCTTCGCTTCCGGCGAGAAATCCCAATGCACGTGCTTCGTATCCATGAAGCTATCCAACCCCTCCTCGCCCAACTCGCGAGCGTTCCCGCTCATCTTCATCCCGCCGAACGGCCCTGCATAGTTATCAGTCAGCGGGTCATTGATCCACACCGTTCCTGCCCGCACCTCCTCGAAGAATGTCTTTGCCAAAGAGGGGTCATTCGTCCGTAGGACCGCCCCCAACCCATATTGACTGTCATTTGCCAGCACAATCGCCTCGTCGAAGCTCTTATAGGTCATCATTGGGATAGCCGGGCCAAACGTCTCCTCCGACATGATGAGCATCGAGTGGTCCACACCGGTCAGCACCGTTGGTTCGTAGAAATAGCCCCGCTCGAAATCCAGAGGGACTCGACCGCCCGTGAGTATCGTTGCACCAGCCTTACGCGCGTCCTCAATGTGCGTCTCGAACTTAGCCCGGTACTTTTGCCCGATCATCGGACCGATATCGGTTGTGGTCTCTATGCCGGGCCCCAGACAAAGGCTCTTGACGTGTTCCACCAACGCCTCAGTGAAATCGTCGGCGATGTTCTCCGCTACGTAGACCCGCTCGGTGGAGGTGCAGACCTGCCCGCAGTTGAGCAGTGCTGAGTAAGCCAGCGCCTTCGCAGAATCTTCAATCTCGACGTCAGGCCCCACTACAAAGGCATCTTTGCCGCCCAATTCAAGGTGCAGACGTTTGATCATGGGCGCTGCTACCTCACTGATTCGGCGCCCCGTTGCCAGCGACCCGGTGAAGGCCACTAAGGGAATGTCAGGATGCTTGACTATCATTTCGCCAACGGGTGCCCCGTAGCCTGTGACGACGTTCACCACGCCAGGCGGCAGGTGTTCCCAGCTCGTTTCGGCCATTAGCAGGGTGCTGAGGGGCGTCATCTCAGACGGCTTGATGACGACGGTATTGCCAGCCGCAAGAGCAGGCGCGACCTTCCAGCTCATGAGGAGTAGGGGGTAGTTCCATGGCACGATGCACCCAACGACCCCATAGGGTTCCTTGAGTACCAAATTGAGCTGACTCGGCTCACCTGAGGGAATCACTCGCCCGCGATAGTTGCGCCCCAACTCGGCGTAGTAGGAAAACGTGTCGGCGACCCACTCCAGCTCTTCCTCGTTCTCGGAGATGGGCTTCCCTTCCTCCAACGTTAGTAGCTCCACCAGCGCGTCCCAATTGGTGCGAATCTTGGCTGTCACCTCGTGAAGCATGTGCGCTCGCTCTACAGCTGGTGTCCGCCGCCACTCGTCGAAGGCGATCTTTGCCGACTCAATCGCAACCTGTGCGTCCTTTTCGGTCCCCGCAGAGACGCTGTCCAATAGCTCCTCGGTGGCCGGATTCCTCACCTCGATGACCTCCGGTGAGTCACCCGCTGCCCATTGGTTATCGATCCAATGCCCCTTCATTTCTTGTCTGACCTCCTTCTCTTCCACACACTATTACTATATTCTGCTGGGCCGGATCGCTGCACTACTCCTGTCCGACCTAATCGGCTGATTCGACCAGACTATCAGTATGTACATTCTGTTCAGCTGCCAATCTCCTATCGTGTTTTCAATGCCGATCTCGGTTCCAATAGAATAGCGAATCACGGTTATTTCGCAGACATTCTCCACAAAGACAAGTCTAGCAATCGTCTCATTATCTGGATGGTCGAATAAATGGAGACCGGATCTTCCCCTTGGTATCACGAAACACCGAAACTCAGGTTGGATGGATGTTATGGATAGCGGTCTGGATAGGTTGCGAAGGAACCGAATCTCGTTTGATTAGCAGGAGTTCCAATGCATGGGAAGTGTGGTCAGCTCACCAAGTCCTTGAAACGGTAGTAGGTACCAGCCAAAGGCATGAACCACGGACGTTTGCGATAGAGAATCATGGTCGGAAAATCCAAATCTGAAAATGGAGTTGCATCTTCCTTACCAGCAATAATATGCGCCATTTTCATACCCAAGTAGGCGGCCATCGAGAAACCGCGACCGGAGTAGCCCATCGAATAGTACATACCCTCCATCTGGCCTGTGTGCGCCATCCGGTCAAAGCTCATTCCTAGAAACCCACCCCATGAATACTCCACGCGGAGGTGAGCCACCTCAGGAAAGAGCTCCACCATCCCTTTACGCAGAAGCCGGCCGCTTTTCTGCGAGTTGGTCCGAGTAAAACTCACGCGCCCACCAAACATCATGCGGTTATCCGGCAGGATTCGGAAGTAAAAGAGCACCCACTTTGTATCGTAGATCATACGCCGCTTAGGGATTATCCGGTCGGCCAGTGCTTCGTCCATCGGCTCGGTCACCATGATGTAGCTACCCAGGGGGAAGACACGCCTACGCAACTCGGGAGTTGCGGCCCCAGTATATCCATTAGTCGCGATGAGCACTTCCTTAGCCCGAATGCGCCCACGCGCGGTCTTTACCTCAAATCCTTCAGCCATGCGCTGAATGTCTTCTGCGGCCGCATTCTCATGCAGGCTTGCACCGGCCTCGTCAGCGCAGCGCACCATGCCAAACATGAATTTCGCTGGGTGGACTCCGATGCTGGCATCGTCAACCAAGCCGCCGTAGTAGCGATTCGTGCCTAGTTCTTCCTTCATTCTCTCTGGGGGCACTAATCGGGTGGAGTGGCCAAAATTATCGGCCAGGGTACGCTGCCATTTCTCCAGTGACTTTAAATGTGAGGGGCGGTAGGCGGCGGCAAATGAGCCAGTCTCCTGCAAATCGCAGTCGATCTCCTTTTCGGCGATGAGTTTCTTCAAGAGCTGGACGGATTCAAACGACGCGTTGAACATGCGCCGGGTCGCATCGATGCCATGCTGCTTGAAGAGAGCGCTCACCTTGTACTTAATGCCGGGGATCGCCATCCCGCCGTTTCGGGTGCTGGCTCCCCACCCAAGGTGCTCCCGTTCCAGCAGCGCTACCTTGAGTCCTTCGCTCGCCATATAGTATGCCGCCGAGATACCGGTCATCCCGCCACCGATAATGGCACAATCGACCGATTCGGGGATGGGGTCGTCGCTGTAGCTCTTCCCCTTTTCGGTGGTGTCGGCCCAGTAGCTGAGACTATCCATAGCGAAATCTCCCGCAATGGTGAGCTGAGAATAATCTGACTCTGCGATCAATCATGAGGCCGACGGCGGGCTTCCAATGCGAATACGGTTAATGCGGTCCAGGCTGATGCATATCGAAATTCAGCCGTTGACATTATTACGGGTACCCGGAGGCAAAAGCATCGTTACCAGTCCTTCAAGACTTCGCGAGCGGCGTTTTTGCCATTGATTCCGGTGACGCCTCCGCCCGGGTGGGTCGCGGAGCTGCAAAGGTAAAGGCCAGCTAGCGGACTACGATATTGACCGTAGCCGGGAACGGGCCGCATCCATAGAAATTGGTCCAACGTCATTGCGCCGTGGATTGGATTGCCTTCGGGGAGGCTGTAGACAGTTTCCAAATCCAAGGGCGTAATGACTTGGGAGCGCTGCACTGATTTCTGGAACTCGGGGGCATATTCAGCAATGGTTTGCATGACCAGTCCACCCAGCATGTCGCGTAATTCGTTCCAGTTTCCCCGCCGCAGATGGTACGGCATGTACTTCACGCTCACCGACATGATGTGCTTGCCTTCTGGAGCCAGAGACGAATCGGTAAGCGTAGGGATCTGGATGTCGAGATAAGGCTGCTCCGTATACCGACCATACTTCGCGGGATCAAACGCATCTTGGATGTACTTCATCGTCGGTGCGATCTGGACATGGCCGCTAAGGAGTTGTCGAGCATCGCCGTTTAAGGCCGTGAAATCGGGAAGCTGATCAAGGGCGAAATGCACGCGTGCCAAGGTGCCGCGATACTTGATGTTCTGCACATGTTTCACAAACATTTGGTCCAAATAATAGGGGTCGACCAACTTCAAGAAAGTCGTTCGCATATCTACGGCCGTAACAATCGTCGCGGCCGAAATCTGGTCTCCATTGGCCAACACAATGCCAGTAGCGTCGTCGTCCTGCCTTGTGATTTCGATCACCTCAGTATTCGTCAGGACCTCAACCCCAAATCCCTCGGCGGCTTTAGCGATGGCCTGCGCTAGGGAGCCCATTCCTCCCTTCACTTGCCCACTGGAGCGGAAAAGGCCATTGTTGCTGCCAGACCAGTTGTGCAGGAATGTGTAGGCTGTACCAGCTTCTTGCGGTCCCCACGAACTGTTGTTGACAGCCGAGACAGCAATTGCACCTTTCACGATGTCAGACTCAAACCATTCATTGAGCAGGTCCGATATCGGCATGGCCATGACTCGCAATACCTTGGAGATCTTCTTTCGGCCTTGACTGCGGAGAGGATCGGCTATCTTGAGCAACTCCCGCATGTCGCCCAGACCTGCGTCAGGCAGATCCGGCGGCGTGATATTCTTTAGCCCGGCTACGACCCCACTTAGTTCGGCCATCTCATTAACGAAGGCTGGGTATGCCTGCGCGTCAGCCGCCGAGAAGTTCGCGATTTCTTGGGCAGTACGATTGACATCCTGCCATATGGTGATGTGGTTACCATCCGGCAGCGGCGAGAAGATGAGTGGATCGGCCGGCAAGACCTGCAGGCCGTTGCGAACTAGGTTCAATTCCTCGACCACTTCAGGTGAAAGGTGACCCGCACCGCTGACTATTGAGGAAGATTTATAGCCGGGGAAGAATTCTTCGGTAACGGCGATGCCGCCAACCATTTCTCGTTTTTCCAGCAGTAGCACGCTGCGCCCCGCTTTACCCAGATAGGCTGCAGTAACCAATCCATTAGGCCCACCACCAATCACAATTACGTCGTACTTGCTTCGGTACGTGTTTTCGTTGGCCATGTCTTTTCCTTGTGCCCTAGTTTCCGTCTCTCATGACTTCCAGCGCAGCCAATCGTCCCGGCCCCGATGTGATTCCCCCACCGGGGTGCGTGCCGGAGCCGCATTGGTAGTAGTTGCGAATAGGGGTCCGGTAATCAGCCCAACCCGGCACAGGACGCATGAAAAACAATTGATCGAGGGTCAGCTCACCTTGGAAAATGTTGCCCTGCGTCAGTCCTATCCGTTGTTCGATGTCCCAGGGTGTGAGTACCTGTTTGTGTAAGATCAGGTCTTTGATGTTGGGCGCGTACTTCGCCACTGTGTCAATGACTGCATTGCCGAATGCTTCTCGTTGCTGGTCACGGTCGCCATGAGCAGGCATGTTGTAGGATGCATACTGCACGAACAGCGTCATCATGTGCTTGCCAGGCGGCGCCATCGAAGGATCTACGACAGTAGGTATGACAGCTTCCATGAGCGGCTCATTCGAGAAATCGTCATATTTAGCATCGTCATACGCACGTTCCATATGATCCGTGCTGGGCGCGATCTGGATCATGCCTCCGATCAGCGATTTGTCCTCCATTGCGGTGAAGTCCGGTAGACCGTCCAGAGCCAGGTTGACTTTGCCCGAAGATCCGCGGAACTTGAACTTGTCGATAGCGTCCACCAGATCAGCCGGCAAGTGCTTCTCGTCCACCAGCTTCCGAAACGTTACCTTGGGATCGCAGCCGGAGATGACACATTTGCCATAGATCTCGTCGCCGTTTTCCAGCGCAACGCCGACTGCTCTGCCATTCTTCACGATGACCTGTGCGACCGGGGCTTCGGTGCGAATCTCAGCACCATAGCTGCGCGCCGCACTGGCTATCGCTTCGCTTACCGCACCCGTGCCGCCCCTTTGCGAGCCCCAAGCGGTTAACGCACCATCTAGTTCACCCATGTAATGGTGCAGCAACACGTAAGCCGTGCCGGGCGACTTAACTCCGAGCATCGTGCCGATGATGCTGGTGAGCGTAATGGAGGCGATGAGAATATCGGTCTCGAACCACTCGCTGAGAAAATCGTAGGCGCTCATCGTCATAATTTTCGTGAGCCAGTGGAATTTCTTCTTGCCCAGGGATTGCACATGCTTATACAGTTCATTGAGCGTGCGCAAACCACGAACGCCAGGATTAGCAAGATCGGGCGGAACCATTCCAAGAATCGGCTTCACAGCAAATGCCAGGTCGTACATCATGTTGTTGAACTCGGCATAGACATCTGCGTCTCGACGTGAATGTCGCCTAATCTGCTCGAGGCTGTTGGCATCATCCGGGTAGGCGGCAAGGTAGTTGCCATTCTCCATAGGGATGAAGTTGCCATCCAAAGGCAGCAGGTGCAGGCCATGCTTGTGGAGCTTCAGCTCCCTGATCACCTCCGGTCGCATCAAGCTCACTACGTAGGAATAAACCGAGTATTGGAAACCAGGAAAGATCTCCTCGGTAGCGGCCGCGCCGCCGAGTACATGGCGCTGCTCCAGCACCAGCGTTTTGCGTCCGGCTTTGGCTAGGTAGGCGGCCGTAGTCAGTCCGTTGTGACCGCCACCGATCACGATCGCGTCATAGTTATCTGTCATCTGAGCACCTTTGCCTGCTGTTCAGCGCGAGGGGGTGGATCAAGTTCACCGTCCGCGATAATTTCGAATCGTATATCTCGGTCAGCCCGGTGACACGTTCCCAAAACCTCATCTGCATGTCAGTCCCTCTTCCGGGGTGGGTCGAAAAACGGCAGCTTCCCCACCATTGCCTTCGCATGCTTTCGCTGGGCGTCAATGGTCACTTCCATTTCCACAGGGGTGCCTGGCCGGGCATAGCGGGGCCGGAGCCGTGAGATTGCGATGTATTTTTTCAATATCGGAGACCAGGTGCCGCTGGTCGCCTTGCCAACTTGCCGACCATTGGCAAACACGGGCACCGCATCGCCCCATGACTCATACGGCAAGTAAAGCGGCATCCCGAACTCAGCGTAAATGCCCTCTAAAGCGTTCAGATCGACTTCCAAACCTACGGTTGCCCAAGCTGAACCCCCTTGCCTTTCACGCTTGAGGGCACTCTGGCCAACAAAGTACTCCTGGTCGAGCTTGACGGTCCACCCCAGCCCCAATTCGAGGGGAGTCGATTTTTCGAACTCATGAAGCACCTTCTTGGAGGAGTGGAAGTCCACTTCGGTGAGCAAGAGACCGGCTTCGATTCGGGCCATGTCCAGCGCGTTTTCGCCAAAGGGTCGCAATGCATATGCCTCGCCCGCTTCAAACAACGCGTCCCACAGATCTAGTGCTCGATGCGGCTCGACCCAAATTTCAAATCCCAGGTCGCCCGTATAGCCCGTGCGGGAGACGGTCACTGGGATACCTGCCAGATCGGTGTTGAGGATCCGGAAATAGCCCAAGCTATCAAAGTCCGCATTCGAGAGCGTCTTGAGCAATTCACGTGAAGTCGGACCTTGCAACGCCAGAACACCCAGACCCTCAGTGATGTCCTCCGCGGTCACGTCGAGACCAACCGCATTGTCTTCCAGCCAGAAGAGTGTGGGATCGGCCGCGGTCAATCGAAACACCTGCTCTTCCAGCCGGACGAGAATGCCATCGTCAATGATCTTGCCTTCGTCGTCGCACCAGGGGGTGTACATCGCACGCCCGACCACACATCGGGAAACGTCCTGAGTAACGATGCGGTTCATAAGACGCATCGCATCCGGACCGTGAATCAGGTACTTGTACAAAGGCGATGCATCGAAAACAGCACAGGCGGTGCGTACGGCCAAATACTCATGCGTGTGGTCTTTGTCGTAAGAATTAGCCGTAAGGTAGCCCGACCAGTCGGCCCAGCTATGGCTATCACATAGTTCCGAAGTGCGTGGGTAAAAGGGTGTGGGTTTCATGCGATTTCACTCCCCATAATTCCGTAAAGGTTCCGATTTCAGTGATTCGGGCATCACATCCGCACTCGCTTTGCCGATGGGTCGTAAGGTGCCTTGACATGAGCCGTAGCTGGAATCCATTCGCCTTCTATACCGATCTCGTAGCGTCCGGAATGGATCCACTCAGTGCTTATTCCCTCAGGATTCTCCAGATAGCCCATCCCCATCGCCCTTCCAAGAAGGTGCGCATACGCGCCGTGTGTAACGCTGCTGACCAGTTCGCCGTCCCGGTATATCGGTTCATCGTGATATAGAAGAGGCTCCTGCTCATCCAGCGTGAACATGACCAATTTTCGCGTCAGGCCGGCATCTTTCTGGCGGATCAAGGCCTCGCGACCGATAAACTCGCCTTTGTCCAACTTCACCGCAAATCCGAGACCAGCCTCGTATGGGGTGTCGTCCGGTGTGATGTCGGTACCCCAATGGCGATAGCCTTTTTCCAGGCGAAGCGAATCAACCGCATGCAAGCCGACGAGACGCAGGCCAGCCTTCTCACCTTCGTCCATCAAGGCGTCGAAAACTCCTGGCGCAAATTCCGTCGGAATATAGAACTCCCATCCGAGTTCCCCAACATACGACATGCGGAGCACCAATGGCCTGGCATAGGCGAAGTCTATTTGTTGCGCGGTCGCATAAGGAAAAGCCTCATTAGAGAGGTCCGCGTCCGTCAAGTTAGTGAGCAGATCACGGGATCCGGGCCCCATGACGCCCAGCATGGCATAAGCAGAGGTCATGTTGGTCAGCACGACTTGACTGTCTTTGGGGATGTGTCGGCTGAACCGGTCAAAATCGCGGGTTTCGGTCGCCCCAGCGGTGACAACGAAATAGGTATCCTGCTCCAGGCGTGTTATGGTCAGGTCTGCTTCGATGCCGCCGCGTTCGTTAAGCAATTGGGAATAGACGACCTTCCCAATCGGTACATCGATATCGTTTCCACATATGCGCTGTAGAACAGAAGTGGCATCTGGTCCCTCGCATCGGAATTTCGCAAATGACGTGAGATCGTAAACGCCGACTCCATTTCGAACTGCCATATGCTCATCTGCCGAGTACTCGAACCAGTTTTGCCGCCCCCAGCCGTATTCATATTTGGGCTCGATCCCCTCCGGAGCGAACCAATTGGCGCGCTCCCATCCTGCAATCACCCCAAAACACGCGCCACGTGCTGCAAGCCGGTCGTGCAGCGGAGAGCAGCGAAGCGATCTCGCTGTTCTTGGCTGTTTGAAGGGCCAGTGATCGGCATACAGAAGACCGACGCTCTCGGTCGTTCGATCACGCAGATATCGGGCATTCGCTTGTGAGCCGTGAAAACGCCGGATATCGACCTCCCACAGGTCGTCGGTCGGATAACCCCCGACCATCCACTCGGATATTGCCTTCCCGGCTCCGGCGGCGCTGGCTATGCCCACTGAGTTCATCCCGGCGGCTACGAAGAAGTTCCTTACACCAGGCGCTTCCCCCAGCATGTACTTGTTGTCAGGGGTGAAGCTTTCGGGGACGACCGTGAAGTCCACGATTCCAGCTTCCTCGAGCGCCGGGCATCGTTGAATGCCGTTGATCATGAAGATCTCGAATTGATCCCAGTCATCTTCGAGCTCGGTGAATTCGAAGCTTTCGGGAATTCCACTCATCCCCCAGGGCTTGGCCGCAGGTTCGAAGCCGCCCAGCAGCAGCCCCTCCCCCTCCGGCCTGAAGTAGATGTACCCGTCCATATCACGCAGCACGGGTAATTCTTGATGAACCCCATCAATAGCAGTTGTCGTGATATGCATGTGCTCGGCGGCATGAAGCGGAACGCTGACACCGACCATATTGCCCAATTCACGCGCCCACATGCCACCGCAGTTGACGACGTACTCACAGGTGATCTGGCCGTGGTCCGTATGTACCGCAGCGACTGCGCCGTCCTTCAACTCGATATCGGTGACTTTGATCCCCTCGAAAATGCGGGCTCCACCTAGTTGAGCCCCCTTGGCCATTGCCTGGGCGGTATCCACCGGCGACGTGTGGCCATCATTGGGCTGATAGTAGACCGCTACCAGATCATCGGTCACCATCGGCGGCCACAGTTCGTGCGCCTCCTCAAAACCGATTTCTTCGATTTCCACGCCGAAGGCCTGCGCCATTCCCATCGCGCGGTCGTACTCTTGCTTGCGGGCCTCTGTCCGGGCGACCCTAAGGGAACCGCTTTGCACAAAGCCGGTCGACTGCCCGGTTTCTTCTTCTAAACGTGAATAGAGTTCTGTCCCATACTTGGCAAGCTTGGTCAGCGCGCTCGAAGCCCAGAGTTGACCCACCAGACCGGCTGCAGCCCAGGTCGTTCCAGAGGTAAGAGCCTTGCGCTCCAACAGGACTACATCGGTCCACCCAAGTTGGGTTAGATGATAGGCGACGCTGCATCCAACCACTCCGCCGCCGATTATGACCGTCTGAGCGTGGGAAGGTAGCCGTTTTGGCAAAGTAATGCTCCTGTCCAAGGGAATTGGAGGTTGAGGCCCGCGGATGCTGCCTCGGAGTGAGCGACGAGCATTGCGAGATCAAATCGCTCCCGGCATACCTGAATCTCATCCGGGCTCGGGCTGAAAAACAGGGCGTTCAATCTCCATGCTGACATAGGGAAAGGCAGGCTTGACCGGATGGGTCAGCCCACCTTTCCCAGGCCATTACGTCGCTATTCGGTGCTAATTTCTGTCCAGATGCGGTCGTAAAGCTCGGTGTCGTCACCGAGATTCTCAAACGCTTCCAGTTTGGCGAACACTTCCGGAGGGGGATAGAGGGCCTCATATCCGAGAATCTCCGGGTTGATCATGGGCTCAGCGCTCTTGTTCGGAGACGCATACCAGACGAAGTTGGTGTTTATCGCCGCGATGTCCGGGCGATTCAGGAAGTCTATCCACTGATGAGCACGGGCAAAGCGATCTGGGTCTGTAGCAGCATCAGCTGTGATGCAAATGGTGTCCACCCACCTGGCCGCGCCCTCTTCAGGGATTACGTAGTCGATGTTCTCGTCCTCCACCTGGGCGGTGAAGATGTCGCCGCTCCAACCCATCGCCAACGCAGTTTCGCCGGCCAAGAGGTTGTCCTCATATGTGTCCGAGTCGAAGCTGGACAGGAAGGGCTTGACCGCCAGGATGAGATCTTTAGCCTCTTGGAGCTCTGCCTCGTTGGTTGTATTGAGGCTGTATCCCAGGTAGATCAGGGCTGCCCCGATCGTCTCGCGCATATCGTCCAAGAAGGAAATCCGACCGTCCCACTCGGCTGCCAGCTCAGGCTCGAAGATATAGGCCCAGCTATTGGGCGCTTCGTCCCAATCGTTCCAGCTAAACCCGATGCCGGTCGTTCCCCAGAAGTAGGGCAGGCAATGTTTCATGCCAGGATCATAGGGAGGATCAGTGAAGTCTGGATTCAGATCCCCCAATGTGGTCAACTGACTCTTGTCCAGCTCAGCCAGCAGGCCGCCCTGCTCGATCATGGTCGCGACCATGTAGTCGGAAGGAACGATCACGTCGTAGCCTGTCGCGCCTCCTTGCAGCTTGCCTAGCAGTTCTTCGTTGCTGCCAAAGGTATCTTCGACGACCTTGATGCCCGTCTCTTCCTCAAACATCTCATAGAGCACCGGGTCGATGTATTCGCCCCAGTTATAGAAATTGACAACTTGTTCGCCTCCATCTCCATCGCCATCGTCTGCAGACGCGCAGCCGACGGCGAATAAGCCAACCATGATTACCACGCCAAACTTTAGCAGTTTGTTCATCGCCAAATCCTCCTCCGAAACAAAGCAATTGCTCTCTTAGTTCTATCGAGTCAAGGTAAAGCGCTAAATGATTCGGTCAGCTCCTCCTTTCCGACGCAGCCAAATCGTCAGCGGCACTAGGAGCAACGATGCCAAGAGCATCAAGCTTGAAACAGCATTTGTCTCCGGCGTGATTCCACGCTTGACCATGGAGTAAATGCGCACCGGGAGCGTCGTAGAACCCGGCCCCGAAGTAAAGAAGGTAATGACGTAGTCGTCGAGTGAGAGCGTGAAAGCGAACAGTGCTCCAGCCAGAATTCCAGGAATGAGCTGCGGAAAAGTCACGCGCCAAAACTCCTGCCATTCATTCGCGTACAAGTCGCGAGCCGCCTCGGCCAGATCCGGATCGATGGACGCCATGCGCGCACGCACAATGACCGCCACAAAAGATATGTTGAACGCTACGTGAGCAATGATGATGGTCCCGTGCCCAAGCTGCATCCCTATCAGAACAAAGAAGGCTAGCAACATGATCGCCATTGCGATGTCTGGGATGATGATGGGCAGAAAGAGGGTGCCGTCGACCGCCGTTTTCCCTCGAAAGCCGTAGCGCTCCATCGCAACTGCCACCATGGTGCCAATAACGGTGGCTATGGCCGTGGACGTGAGCGTGACGATGGCGCTGTTCTTTAGCGCCTGACCTATGAGGTAGTTATTGAATAGCGTTTCGTACCAACTCAGAGTGAAACCCGTCCAATGGGTCGGAAAGCGTGATTGATTGAAGGAAAACAAGACGAGCAAAATGATTGGAGTGTATAAGAACACATAAAACAGGAGAGCATAGCCAGAGAACAGGATCCGGGTTAAGCGTGAAACAAGGCCATATCTGATCCCGGCTTGATAAGAGAGCCTAGTTTCGCTAGGAGTAGCTTCGGTTATTGGAGTTGCCACTCGACTTCCCTAACTCACAGATTCTTGAGACCGTAAGGTCCGGAAGTAAAAAATGGTTGCGATCAACATCGCGACCAACAAAACCGCGGAAATTGCTGAGCCGAATGGCCAATCGTTGGCTGAGCCAAACTGCTGCTGGATAAGGTTGCCGATCATGTCCGATTTGCTGCCACCCAACAAATCGGGAGTCACAAACGCCCCAAATGATGGGATGAAGACCAGGATGGTACCGGCCACGATGCCTGCAGTGGTCAGGGGTAACGTGACTCGAAGGAAGGCACGCGCAGAGTTAGCATAGAGGTCTTTTGCCGCTTCAACCAGGCTCCTATCCAAACCTACGAGGCTGGCGTAGCAAGGCAGCACCATCCCAACAATCCACGTATACACCAATCCGAGCACGACCGCTTCCTGTGAGAACAGCAAGGTGGGCGGCGATTCCGGGTTTGCGAGTCCCAGCGCGATCAAGGCCTGATTGAGGACCCCTTCGCGAAGCAGGATAAAGCGCAATGCGTAAGTGCGTACAACGAAGTTCGTGAAAAATGGGAGCATTATGAGCAGCATCAGGGTATTGCGGTGCTGAGGCGGTTGACTTGCGATCCAATAGGCCATCGGATAGCCTACAACCAGGCAAATAACCGTTACGACTCCCGCGATCAACAACGAGCGCCCGAAGATGCGTATGTAGAGCGGGTCCACAAAACGAATGTAATTATCGAGCTGGAAGGTCCATTCAATTCCGCCAAACGTGCCTCGGTCAAGAAAGCTGTAAACGAAAATGATGACCAGAGGGATAAGGAAGAATAGGATCAGCCAGAACAGGGTCGGGCTCAGCAGCACACCCAAGGTAATTCGCTCGCGCCTGGTGCGTGGTTCAGCCGCCATCTAACTTTCCATCACTCCGTCAATACCAGCGCATGCGCTGGATCCCAGACCAGACCCACTTCGTCCCCTGCTTGGTAGGAACGCATGCGTTCGGAGGCAACGTTTTGCTCGCGTACCATGACGCTTGTCTGATCGGGTAGCAGCACGATGTACCGTATTTCCGTGCCCAAATAAACCGTCTCTTCTACTATTCCATTCACCGTACCGTTGTCTCCTCCGTCGAGGCGCATTTTTTCCGGCCGAATCGCTACGCTTACCGCCTGACCTTTCTCAACCGATGCATCGGAGGTGGCCCGGATGGAGACCTGATCATTTAGCGACACGACAATCTCCTTGCCAGAGATTTCAGCAATCGTGCCTTCCAAGAAGTTTGTCTCCCCTATGAAGTCCGCCACAAAACGAGTCTTGGGATGCTCGTATATCTCTTCGGGCGGGCCGACTTGCAGCAGTACACCTTTGTTCATCACCGCAATAAGATCTGACATGACCAGGGCTTCTTCCTGGTCATGCGTTACGTAGACAAAGGTTATGCCAACGCGGTGCTGCAGCTCTTTGAGCTCGAGCTGCATTCCCTTCCGCAGCTTAGGATCAAGTGCACCCAACGGTTCATCCAAGAGCAGCACTTTCGGGCGATTGATAAGAGCTCGTGCCAGCGCTACTCGTTGCTGTTGCCCGCCTGATAGCTGCTTGGGTTTGCGCATTTCCATGCCAGGCAAACTGACCATAGCCAGCGCATCAAGAACCCGCTGCTTTATCTCTGCCTTGGAAACTTTCTTCATCTGAAGACCGAAGGCCACATTATCGAATACGGTCATATGGGGGAAAAGCGCATAGTTCTGAAAGACGGTATTAACCGGGCGATTGTTTGGCGGTGTTTCACCCTGCAGCTTTCCATCGATGACGATGTCACCGACACTGGGACTCTCAAAACCGCCGATCATGCGCAGCGTTGTGGTCTTACCGCAACCCGACGGACCTAAAATTGAGAAAAACACCCCTTCGAGAATGTCAAGCTGCATATTGTCGACAGCAAGGACTTCCTCGCCGCCGGGACCCGCAAACCTTTTGGTGACATTCTTCAGTTCAACAGCCGAAGCTGGCATACACCTTCCCTTTCCGGACCGGTTGGCTAGCGCTCCCCCCCAGACTGCCGCTCAAGCGCTCCCCTTCCTGCTGCTGTTCCTCCCAGCACTTCTTCTACAGAGTCTTCAAATGCGGCCAAGGTATCGTCGATATCCTGATTGCTGTGCGCCTGGCAGAAAAACCAGGGCTCGAGCGAATCAGGTTCAGGCATGGTTCCGCGTTTGACCAGGGCTTCAAGAATGGCATTGTACTGAGCGTGGTTGCTGGCAGCCCAATCCCGGAAATCTTTGGGCTGGTTCTCAGCAAACGTGACTCCAAACATGCTCGGGTGACCTGTAAAGACAAAAGGCGTGCTATGGGATTCCAAAATATCGCTAATCCCCTTTTGAAGTTGTTTTCCCCTCTCGGCGACTTCTTCTAAGGCTGGTGTGGTCGAAAGAATCTCCAGCGTTTTCTCTGCGGCAGCCATACCGACCGTGTTCCCGGTATAGGTGCCTCCGTGCGCTACGCCTTTGCCGACTTGCTCCATGATCTCGCGCTTGCCGCCAAAGGCAGCTACCGGAAAGCCGTTTCCCATGGACTTTGCATAGGTCGCCAGGTCCGGAGTGATGCTATAGAGCTCCTGAGCACCCCCTCGTGCAACTCGAAACCCTGTCTTGACTTCGTCCATGATCAATACGATTCCGTATTCGTCGCAGAGCTTTCGAAGGTGCTCCAGGAAGCCGGGCAACGGCTCGATAGAGGCAGTATTCCCCAGCATTGGTTCGACGATAATGCACGCGATATCAAACCAGGATTGTTTGAGTGTGTATTCGATGCCTTCAAAATCGTTGAACGGCATAGTGATGATCAGTTTGCGAATCGCGTTTGGCATGCCCGATGAGGAAGCCAAAGGGATTGGACTTCGTCGGTTGCCCATCATGGATGCCTCGGCGCCCGCGGTGGACCACAACACATAATCGTACATTCCATGGTATTGGCCCTCAAATTTCAGGACCTTCTCACGGCCGGTAAAGGCACGTGCCAGCCGGATGGCATGCATGG
Source organism: Anaerolineales bacterium (assembly GCA_046759305.1). Lineage (GTDB taxonomy): Bacteria > Chloroflexota > Anaerolineae > Anaerolineales > E44-bin32 > JADFRG01. The sequence goes on along the minus strand of JBHIBY010000036.1, from coordinate 11,530 downwards.
TGGCCTCAGTACCGGAATTCGCAAAGCGAACCATGTCCAAGCCTGGAACCATCTCAACCACTTTTTCAGCCACGCGGATTTCGCGTTCCGTCGTGAAGGCATAGACTGTCCCATCTGCGATGGATTCACGAACGTGATCGTCTACTTCCTGGTTCGCGTGACCCAGAATGATCGGGCCATACCCTAGCCGATAGTCAATATAGCGATTGCCATCCACATCCCATAGGTACCCGCCCTCCGCGCGGCCGATCACAGGGGTTTCATCCTCGCCCCAGAAACGGAAGTTCGAATTCACACCAAGGGGAATGACCTTCATCGCGCGCTTCATCTGCGCCTGGGAATTCTTCATGTCAATGTTCAAGATGGATTTCCTTTCTTAGTGATAATGCCCCGCTCTAAAATCATTGCGTTCTGAGACCTCAAGCCTCCACGGCTTCGGATTCAAAGGTCAGTAATTCGGGGGGCAGCCAACTGTCAATATCCTTGAGCATGACCGGCAATAGGTGCGTCTGTGTGCGGCGCACGCCGGGGATTTCGGAAAGCTGATCCGTAACGAAGTTGAAGAGCTCCTCATTGTTATGAACCCTGACCGTAATGCTCACGTCGGATTCACCTGTTGCGCATGCGACGTAGCTCACCTGCGGAAAGCTTGCCGCTATTTCTGCCACTGCGCGGACGCTACCGGGTTCAACCTCAAGAAAGACATCTGCTAGCACGTGGTAGCCAAGAGCTGGGGGGTTCACGAGGGCCTTAATTGAAATGATCCCTCGCTCAATCAAGCTGTCAATTCGATAGCTAACTGTCCGAGAAGGAACGTCCCCCAAGCGACGAGCGATTTCAGCGCTCGACATGCGCCCATCTTCGTTCAGCAACGCAATTATGGCCTTATCGGTGTGGTCAAGATTTTCCATGATTTACTCTCAATCGCAGATAAGCAACGAACCAATTCGAGGGGGAATCGGTTCGGTAAATCGGCGGAAACTTGGATTTCGATTCTCGAATACAGATGTTGAAAGACTTGGATCTAGTGTGGGCTTCACTCAACACTCCAGTCATAGTAGCTGAGGTTTGCGGGAAAGTCAACATTTAGGAGGATTATTTGCCGGATCAGCCATATATATGGCAACCTCGTGTTTTTTTTCCCATATTGCACTCAAATTTTTGCCAGACCGCTGATTCTAGTTTATACTGAGCAAAGTATCAAAAGCCCGAATCCCGATCCGTGAGCTTGTCGCTAAAAACGCTGGAAGTTAATGTACAGCTCTACTCCATTCTGCGTGAAAAGCTGCCCGCCGAAGCGCGCGGACGCACCACACTCCAATTAGAGATGGGAACATCGGTGGCTGACATCCTCGAGGCGCTGGACATCAAGCGACGAGTGGTGATAGGCGTGAATGGTGAATACGAGCGCGACCATTCGCGCACTGTTCAGGACGGCGACGAACTGAAGATATTTTCTGTAGTGAGCGGTGGCTAACACTCCACAGCTAAGCCTTATCTGATGGCACGGGAGATAGAGCAATGCCTCATGGCTATAACGGCAAGATCCTAAGAGTAGACCTCGCTACTGGCCAACTCAGCGTTGAGGAGCCGGAGGAAGCGTTCTATCGAAAATACATGGGTGGAAGCGCGCTGGCGATGTACTACCTGCTTAACGAAATGCCGGTTGGTGTAGACCCGCTCGAGCCCGAGAACATTCTTGTGCTGGCGCTAAGTGTCCTCACCGGGACAGCCGTTTCAGGTCAGAGCCGAATGACAGCTGCGGCCAAGTCGCCCTTAACTGGGGGGATTGGCGACGCGCAGTGTGGAGGCTTCTGGCCTGCGGAGCTCAAGTTTGCCGGGTTCGATGCCATCGTCATCAAGGGAAAGGCTGAAAAGCCCGTCTATTTGTGGATCCATGATGGCGAATGCGAGCTGCGGGAGGCCTCACACTTGTGGGGCAAGATCACAGGCGAAGCTGAAGCTGCCATCAGAGATGAATTGGGTGACGAGAAGATTGAAGTCCTACAGGTCGGTCCTGCCGGGGAAAACGGCGTGCGCTTCGCGGCGATCATTAACATGTCTAACAGGGCTAATGGGCGCACCGGCCTGGGCGCCGTGATGGGTTCCAAGAACCTGAAGGCCGTGGCCGTGCGTGGTATATCCCGGCCCAGCGTTGCGGACAAGACTAAGCTGAGCAAACTTGCCAAATGGGGCGCGGCCAACCTCGCCGATTCAGACATCGCCGGGTTAGCGAAATACGGAACGCCTGAAACAACCGGCGCTAACCAGACCATCGGCACCCTTCCGGCGTACAACTACAACAGCGGCGTGTTTGAACAATGGGAGGCCATTGACGGTACGACCATATACGACACAATCCTGAGAGGCGCAGATGAAGGAAAGCAGGATCGTCTGGGGCGCGACACCTGCTATGCCTGCACTGTGCGCTGTAAGCGCGTGGTTGAAATCAAAGACGGCAAGTATCAGGTTGACCCGCATTATGGTGGCCCCGAGTACGAGACCACTTCGACCTTCGGCAACTACTGCGGCATTGCTGATCTGGCCGCGATCTCTGCGGCGAATCAGCTGTGTAACCAGTACGGCATGGACACCATATCGTGTGGAGCAACAATCGCGTGGGCTTACGAAGCGTACAACGAAGGTAAGCTCACCGCCGAAGACACGGATGGATTAGATCTGACATGGGGCAACGCAGATTCAATGGTCATGTTGACCGAGAAGATAGCAAAGCGCGAAGGCTTTGGAGACATCCTGGCCGAGGGATCAGAACGTGCCGCCAGGAAAATTGGTCGCGGTACCGAGGAGTTCCTCATTACTTCGAAAGGGCAGGAAGCGCCAGCCCATATGCCGCAAGTCAAACGTTCGCTGGCCGTCATTTATGCTGCCAATCCCTTTGGGGCGGATCACCAGTCACATGAGCACGACCCGGCATATGAAGAAGACTACGAATACTATGCTGACCGTCTGGCGAGCATGGGCTTCACCGACCCACAGGAACCTCAATCGCTTTCCACGGAGAAATTGCGCTTCACACTAGCTTCCCAGTACATGTACAGTGCGATGGACAGCCTCAATCTGTGCCAGTTCGTCTACGGCCCCGCCTGGCAGTTGTACGGTCCCAGCGACATGGTCGAGACTGTTCGCGCAATTACCGGCTGGGACGACGTTGACCTGGACGAGTTGCAGACGCTCGGCGAGCGGCGCCTCAACATGCTACGCGCATTCAACGCCAGAGAGGGAATCGATCGGCAGCAGGATAAATTGCCCGAGAAGTTCTTCAAGAAGGCCCTCAAAGGCGGGGTAAGCGACGGTTGGAAGATCGACCGGTCCGAATTCGAATCTGCATTGGACAAGTATTTCGAGCTAAGTGAGTGGGATGTCGAGACCGGTGTTCCCACTCGCGACAAGCTGGAGCGACTGGGTCTGAGTTGGGTAGCTGGCCAGCTCACTGCTTCCAGTTCCTGAAGCGATCAGGTCAATCAAGAAGGCCAGGGCTGCGCAAGATAAAGAAATGCTGTCCTGAAGCTTGGTTCCATATAGGGATGGAAATTCGCTGCTCCGGCAAACCCCGTTCCCTGTCAAAGAAGCGAAGCGGATCCTAGCGGGAGATTGAAAAGCATGACCATTAGGGAAGCCCTCTATCTGACAGAACACGAAGTCCAGCAGTGTATGACTATGCCCGAGGCGGTTACACTGGCAGAAAAAGGTATCCTTGCCGAGGGAGTCGGAAAAGCGGATGGGGACAAGTTTTACATGCAGATCAGAGACGAGGGATTCATCAAACCTTTTTCGGGCTACCTTGAAGGCGAAGATCTGGCCTACGTCAAAACCTACAGCTTCTACGAGGGAAATCAGCAGAAAGATCTTCCGGTGACCGATTCTGTCGTCCTGCTCTTCGAAGCCGCGACCGGCCTGCTGGTATGCCACATGGAAGCCAATTGGATTACGGCACTAAAGACCGGGGCATCATCGGCGATCACAACAAAGCACCTTGCGCGGGCCGACAGCAAGATCGCCACGATCTTCGGTGCAGGTCAGCAAGGTCGGACTCATCTGTTGGGCTTAGCAGAGGTTTTCGATTTCGAGGAAGTCCGTATCGTCGATGTGATCCCAGAAGCTGCTTCAAGCTATGCAGAGGAAATGATGGCGCAGACCGGCCTTCAGATTACTACCCCCTCCTCCCCGGAGGATGCAGTGCGAGATGCAGACATCATCGTCACAGTGACGACCGGCAACGCTAGCAATGTTGAGTTCTCCTGGGTGAAACCGGGCGCGTTCATCGCAAAGATTGGATCCTATCAAGAGGTTGACCCAAATCTGCTGCTAGAGGTCGACAAGTTGATCGTGGATCGCTGGCAGTATGTCAGCCACCGGAATCCGGAGGTGATCGGGCTTATGAAGGAAGGGAAGCTTAGCGAAGCTGACATCCATGCCGAGTGGCCGGATATCATTGGTGAGCGAGCGGTTGGTCGTGAGTCAGATAGCGAGATTATTCTCTATATCTCGCTTGGCATCTGGGGAGAATACGCAGCCATCCTGCCTCAGGTCTACCGCCGAGCAAAAGAGCTAGGCTTGGGAACGGTACTTGGTAATCATGCCTAGCAAGGTATTGATCGACTGACTGGCCATTCGCTCCCATACAATAAAGTGAACGCTATGACGAACGCGTATCCAGCCGAGATCTTTCTTGAGCTCTCGCGAAGCAGAGCACCCGATCAGAGAACGAAACGCCGGTCATTTGAGATGCGTGCTCAACCCAAATTTGACAATGTATTGAGTCCGATATACTCTGAATATGAGCTTGCTAGCTTCCATCTCTGCGAACTAAGAAATAGACACTCCTTGCGACCAAGAAGGATTTGCTCCTCACAATCCTCTGAGGGGCGCATTGCGTTTGCCGCGAATGGATACTCTCGCAAATGAATGAGATAAACGATCCGATCGAAATTGTCCAGCTTCGCATGGCGAATTCCTGAGACCGCTGCCTCAGGGATGTCGAGAACTCGTCCGGGGGTTGCATGTTTAGCAGCTTAAGGATGAGATCGTAGGCTTGGTTCATTATTAGCAGCATGTAGCTCAGGAGGAGGATACAACGATGACGGAATATGAAAAGATCGCCACCCGGAGGCGGGCTTTCACTCGCCGACATTTCCTCAAGGGAATGGGGATCGGTGCGATGTATGCCGCGGGAGGGCCTCTACTCGCGGCCTGTGCTCGAGCCGCCACGGAAGAAGCGGCGGCGCTGTCGGGGCCGCTCAACTTCTCTAACTGGCCCTACTATATCGATGAGCAGACAAACCTTGACTTCGAGTCGGAGGTCGGGGTCAGTGTCAACTACATAGAGGACATCAACGACAACGAGGAGTTCTTCGCGATCATGCAGCCGCTGCTGAGCGCGGGCGAGGACTCCGGCCGCGATATCATCGTCCTCACCGACTGGATGGTCGCTCGATTCATCAATCTCGGATGGCTGGAGACGCTGGACAAGAACAACATCCCCAACGCGGAGCTTCTGCGCGACGGCCTTAAGAACGTCGCCTTCGACCCGAACCGCGATTACAGCTTGCCCTGGCAATCCGGCTTTACCGCCATCGGCTACAACCCGACCCTGACTGGCCGGAAGCTGACCAGCCTTGAAGAGATCTTCGATCCCGCCTTCGCCGGCCACGTCACCATGCTCAGCGAGATGCGAGATACCCTCGGGCTTACGATGCTGGGTTTGGGCCTCGACCCATCGACCGCCACGGTCGAGGACGCCGAGGCAGCGGTGGCGAAAATCAAGGAGCACATCGACAACGGCCATATCCGGCGGTTCACGGGCAACGACTATGGCACTGAGTTGACTACCGGCGACGCCTGGGTCTCCTACGCCTGGTCGGGCGATGTGATTCAGCTCCAGCTGGACAACCCCGACCTGGAATGGCTGTTCCCGGAAGAGGGCTTCATGCTGTGGTCCGACAACATGCTCATCCCCAAGGGCGCCCAGCATAAGGCCACGGCCGAGGCATACATGGACTTCGTCTACCGGCCGGATATCCAGGCCCAGATGGAGGCCTTCGTATGGTTCATCCCGCCGGTACGGCACGATCTTGTCAAGGAAGAGATCATCAAGATCGAAGAAACTCCCGGAGAGCTGAGCGAGAATCCACTCGTCTTCCCCACGGAGGAAGACCTGGCCAACGCCTTCATCTTCAAGCCCCTTGACGAAAACGAAGAGGTGCAGATGATCGAGCTCTTCGAGAGCGTGGCCCTAGCGTTGTATTAGCCATATAAGGGAGAAGCTGCGGCTGGTTGCACGCTACCGGGCCCTGCTGCCCTATCTATTGGTTACGCCGGGCCTGGCCTGGCTGGCCGTCTTCTTCCTTATTCCTATTTTCACCCTCGGCCAGCTCTCTCTCCAGGAGGGCACGTTCGCAGAGGGATTTAGCTTCACCTGGCACTGGCAGAACTATCCGGAATTGCTTAGCAGGTTCGGAGAGCAGTTCGCCCGTTCCTTCCAGTTCGCAGGCATCGCCACCCTTCTGACCTTCCTCATCGGCTATCCCCTGGCCTACGCTATGGCTTTCCGGGCAGGCCGCTACAAGAACCTGCTGCTGTTCCTGGTGATCCTCCCCTTCTTTACCAGCTACCTCATCCGAACCCTGGCATGGAAGATCATCCTCGCCGACGAGGGCTTCGTGGTGGCCGCTCTTCAGGCCGTCCGCGTGCTATCTGAGGATGGGCGGTTGCTGGCCACGACGACATCAGTGATCGGCGGCATCACCTATAACTTTCTGCCCTTTATGATCCTGCCCATCTACGTGAGCCTGGAGAAGATCGATAAGCGGCTGGTGGAGGCCGCTAAGGACCTTTATGCCAGCTCTCCACGGGCCTTCTGGAAGGTAGTCTTCCCGCTGTCCCTGCCGGGAGTGTTTGCGGGGAGCCTGCTGACCTTCATTCCTGCAGCGGGCGACTTCGTGAACGCCCAGCTCTTGGGAGGCCCCCAGCAGCAGATGATCGGCAACGTCATCCAGAGCAGGTTCCTGAGAGTGCTGGATTACCCAGGTGCGGCGGCCATGTCATTCATCCTCATGGCCAGCATATTGTTTGCAGTGCTGCTTTACGCGCGGCTGATCGGCAGCGAGGAGCTCATGTCGTGAGCACGGTTCAAGCGGCGGACGTTCTCAGAACTCAACCTGGCGTCATACGGCGGCTGGGCCGAGTAGCAGCCCTCATCGCGCTTCCGTTATACGCCGCGTTGGCCCTGGCCTATCTCTTCGCTCCCATCGCGATAATCATTCTGTTCAGCTTCAATGATGTCCAAGGTCGGTTCAATTTCGTGTGGCAGGGGTTCACCCTGGATCACTGGCTCGATCCATTAAAGATTCCCGCTTTGGCCGACGCCATGATCCTGAGCTTGAAGGTCGCCGCCGTTTCCACCCTCATCGCCACCGCCCTTGGCACCCTGATCGCCCTGGCTCTGATTCGCTACCGGTTTGTGGGCGCCTCCGCCACGAATTGGCTTGTCTTGCTGCCCCTGACCACCCCTGAAGTAGTGATGGGCTCTTCCCTACTCACACTCTTCCTTAGCCAGGGAATCCCACTTGGGTTTAACACAATCGTATTTGCCCACGTCATGTTTAATATCAGCTATGTAGTGGTGACGGTGAAAGCCCGCCTGGGCGGCTTCGACTGGGCCCTGGAGGAGGCGGCCATGGACCTGGGAGCCAACGAGTGGCGGACTTTCAGAAAGGTGACCCTGCCCCTCATATTTCCGGGCATATTAGCGGCGGCGCTGCTGGCCTTTGCCCTGTCCGTGGACGATTTCATCATCACCTTGTTCAGCTCCGGCCAGGAAGTGACCTTTCCCCTCTGGGTCTGGGGCGCCGCCCGCACTGCAGTGCCGCCACAGATCAACGTCATGGGAACGCTGATCCTGGTCACCACGGTAACATTGATCGGCGCCAGCGTGCTCCTCCAGCGTAGGCGCGCCATCTGATGATGGACGGCTTACGCGATGAGATCAGCTCCTACCCGCATGAGGAGCATTGTGCGAAAACCTGGCGATCGGGTCATGCAGGCGCCCAGGTACAAGTGAGCCCGATTGATGCGACCTAATGCCCGCTGACGCAGGCGGATTGACAGACAACTATGAAGGAGAGCGTGTCAACTTCTGAAACGTCTTCGGACACGGTCATCGCCCTCGAGCGAGTGAACAAGCAGTTCGGCAGCGTCATGGCCGTCGACGCTGTTGAACTGGCCATCCGGCGAGGGGAGTTCATCTCCCTCCTGGGCCCGTCGGGGTGTGGGAAGACGACAACCCTGCGCATGATTGCAGGCTTCGAGACCCCAACTTCGGGGCGCATCCTGGTGGACGGGAAAGACGTGTCAGATATCCCTCCATACCGGCGAAACGTCAATATGGTGTTCCAGCATTACGCCTTGTTCCCCCACATGGATGTGTTTGACAACGTCGCCTTCGGCCCGCGCAGCCAGCACGTAGCGAACTCAGAGATCGGCAATCGCGTGACCGAGATGCTGAAGACCGTACACCTGGAGGGCTACGAGAAGAGACGACCAAACCAGTTGTCCGGTGGTCAGCAGCAGCGAGTCGCCCTGGCGCGTGCCCTGGTGAACTACCCCAGCGCCCTTCTGTTGGACGAACCGCTGGGAGCGCTCGATCTCAAGCTCCGTCGGGCGATGCAGCTTGAACTAAAACGGATCCAGCGCGATGTGGGCATCACCTTCGTGTACGTCACACACGATCAGGAGGAGGCCCTTACGATGTCTAACCGAGTCGTGGTCATGAACGAGGGCAAAGTGCAACAAATAGGGACACCAGAGGAGATCTATGCTCGGCCGGTGTCTCCGTTTGTAGCCGGATTCATCGGCGTCGCCAATCTCCTACCGGCCAAGGTCAAGCAGGTGGACGGTCGTGAGATGTTGCTTTCTTTCGACGCCGGTGGCTGGACGACCGCCAGCGTTGAGGGCCGGACTTTTCAGTCGGATGAGGCAGTGCTCGTAGTGTTGCGGCCGGAACGGCTGAGCATCTCACCCGCCCCTCCAGCTGACGAGGCAACTGGGCGCGTTCAAGCCAGGGTGATGGATATCGTGTTTCAGGGTCCCGTAGTCCGCTTCGACCTGCAGACCCTCGACGAGCGTCAGCTCGTGGTTTTGCTGATGGCTCATGAGCGGCCATCAGGGATTGAGCCGGGAGATAAGGTCTGGGTAAGTTGGGAGCCAGAGATTGCCTACGGTCTCTCCCAGGCCGCGTAAGCCCGTAGCGGTTAAGTAGGTCAAAAGCCGGTAAGAGAGCGACAAAAAGGCTGGAGCAGTCATCAGGCCCAAGTCATAGCTATATACATGCCACATTCTAGAGCTGACGCAAACTCGAGATTCGTGCTACTTATTGCGTCTCATGACCGTCTAGAGGGATCCTCCTGAAGCGCGCCCACCATCAACGATACATCAGAACGGGTCGCAGCCTGGCCCATTTTGCGATTGGGATGACTCGACACCCCTAATAAGGAGTTGACAAATGAGCGGAACGCATGCCGAGCTTGTCGACAGGAATAAAGCTTTTACGCTTGCGAATTGGACCGCCCAGGATAGTTGGAATCCAATCACAATGGATCGCGCCGAGGGCATCTATTTCTGGGACGCGGATGGCAAGCGCTACATAGACTGGGCATCGCAGTTGATCAACGTCAACATCGGCCACCGCCATCCCCACGTGCTCAAGGCAATTCAGGAACAGGCGGATCGGACCTGCTACGCTTATTCGGGAATTGCGACAGAGCCTCGGGCCCAACTAGGCGAGATGCTTGATGAAATCACGCCGGATAGTCTCACCAAGAGTTTCTTCACTGTTGGCGGGGCGGATGCCGTCGAAAACGCGATGAAAATCGCCCGCCTTTACACAGGCAAGCAAAAAATCGTCACTCGCTACCGTTCATATCATGGCGCGACCTTCGCAGCAATGACGGCAGGTGGCGACCCACGTCGACTGGCGAACGAACCGGGGGTTCCCTGGATTGTCCGTGTGCACGGACCCTACTCCTACCGGAGCCCGCTCTATCGAGGCCGCACACAGGATGAAGGAGATCAAATCGCGGTTGATCTGATCGAGCAGACCATCCGATACGAAGGTCCCGAAAACGTTGCTGCAATGATGTTTGAAGGCTACAGCGGAACCAGCGGGATAGTACAGGGCGGCGAAATCTTCTGGAAGGGTGTCCAACGCATCTGCGATGAATATAGCATCCTGCTTATCGTCGACGAGGTGTTGAGCGGGTTTGGACGAACCGGCGAGTGGTTCGGCATCGATCACTATCCCTTCGTCAAACCCGACATAGTAGCCATGGCCAAGGGACTGACGAGTGGCTATATCCCGATGGGAGCGGTCACCATGAAAGGCGAAATCGCGGCCCATTTCAATAAGAACACTCTTTGGGCTGGTCTAACGTACGGCTCGCATACCCTGGCTTGCGCGACTGCGATTGCCAACATCGAGGTTTATAGGAACGAGAAGCTCATCGAAAACTCGCAAAAAATGGGTAAGGCGTTGCGTGCGGGATTGGTGGATCTGGCCGAGCAACACGACAGCATCGGTGAGGTGAGGGGCACCGGCCTGCTCCAGGTCATTGAGCTCGTCAAGAGTCGTGAGACGCGTGAACCTATGAGCGGCTGGAATCGTCCAGCCAATGAACCGATGCTCAAAGTCGCGGCAAAGCTGCGCGAATTGGGGATGAGTACATTCGTGAAGTGGGACTGGGTCTTCTGCGCCCCACCGCTGATCATCACTGAGGAGCAGATTGAGGAGGGGTTGGACATTATAGGCCAAGCCCTGGCTATCGCTGACCAGCACTATGGTGGCTAAGCAAAACGCCTCAGAAGACAAGAAGCGCTTGCTTGATTTGCTTGCCGATTCACATTCAGATCTGCGAATGAGATTAGAGGGGATCGATCCAGAGCTGCGTGTTCACGCAGATACAGGATGGCGGATCCGAGATATTGTTGGCCATATCGCAACCTGGGATCGCGAGGCGGCGAAGTCCATTCGCGCCTTTCGTGCAGGAAGTGAATATGCCATTCCAGATCTGGATGAGGACGTTTTCAATGAGCAGGCGGCCACGGCGCAGCAGGAGTTAACCGTTCATCAGATTTTCGCGGAATGGGAACGGGCGCGTAAGGACTTTAAAGCGGCTATCCAGGACATGTCACCTGAACTATTTCCCGGTGATCTGCTTTATCCCTGGGGCGATGAACGGGGCAGTATTGCTCAATTGGTTGAATTCATAGTTGAACACGATGCAGAGCATCGAGACGAAATCGTGAGGGCTATTGAGGCCTCGTCAGAGGATTAACGTTCTCATCCCCTGCAGATCTAGACTTCAGACGCAGTCTAGACTGCCCACCTCAACCATTAGCTCACGTGCTTCTCCCCCAATGCTGGCCATTCGTCGCTCTGGTCCGCGTTCTCTGGCCAGTTTTTCTTTCCACTCCAACTCTCGATGCTAATTGCGTAAACTGATGTTCGCGCCAGTTC
>JBHIBY010000035.1:0-27648 GCA_046759305.1 Anaerolineales bacterium | reverse complement strand
CTTCTCATCCAGGTTGTGGCCGGGCTATGGACCGCCATCTTCTATCGCTGGGGATCTTCTTGGTACGCGGCTTTCGCCGTGCCCTATCTTTATTCCTTACTCAAGCTGAGCCCCGACATCTCGCTGGTGGCCAACCTCCCGCTCATGGTGAAGGTTCACATCGTTGGCGCTTTTGTGCTTATACTGCTGCTGCCTTTCACGCGCCTGGTGCATCTGCTGACCTTCCCAATTACCTACCTGTGGCGACCGTACCAGGTCGTGATCTGGAACCGGAACAAGACCACCCGCGGCTGAGTCAGCTTGTAGGCTGGTCGGCCCCAACTGGAGACTGGAATAGCCTCAGACGAGAACACGCGCGCCAATACCATCCTAGCTTTTAACACCATCGCATTCACCGTTTGCTTTGCCGGGTGGATGCTCAATGGTGTACTCGTCACATTTCTAGTTGACAACGGCGTTTTCAACTGGGACGCAGCTCAGATGGGCACGCTGATCGGCATCCCGGTGTTGACCGGATCGCTCATGCGGTTGCCCCTGGGGGTGTTGACCGATAGGTATGGCGGCCGACCCGTCTATGCAGCCCTGATGCTCTTCAGCGCAATACCAATGTACCTGCTGGGGCAGGCCAATTCCTACAGCGAGTATCTGCTCTATAGTCTTGGTTTTGGCATGACCGGTACATCATTCGCGGTGGGGATCGCCTTTAGTTCGGTCTGGTTTTCTAAGGAACGCCAAGGAACGGCTCTAGGGATTTTTGGGGCCGGCAACGCGGGTGCCGCCTTAACTACTCTCGGTGCCCCTCGCCTGCTCAACGCGCTTACTGACGGTGGCGCTGATGTCGAGAATTGGCGGCATTTGCCCAGCATCTACGCCGCGGCCCTTGTGGTGATGGCGGTTGTCTTCTACATCTTTACCTCAAACCGTAAACCGGCCACAGGTCAACGCTCCCTACTAACGATGCTTAGACCGCTGAAAGTTGTTCGGGTATGGCGGTTTGGCTTGTACTACTTCCTGGTCTTCGGTGGCTTTGTAGCCCTGGCCCAATGGCTGGTTCCCTACTACGTGAACGTCTATTCGATGACAATCATTACCGCCGGATTACTTACTTCCATCTTCTCCCTGCCCTCTGGGCTCATCCGAGCCGGTGGCGGAGTCTTGTCGGACAGATTCGGCGCTCGCACTGTAATGTATTGGGTGCTCGGGACTACAGCAATCTGTTCCTTCCTGCTGTTTTTCCCGAAGATGAGTATTGAGTCCCCCGGCGGTGGAATCATGGCTCAGTCGAGTGGAACGGTGACAGCGGTCACGGCGAGCGAAATCCGAGTCGACGATCAGATCTATCCGCTCACGCCAAAGCCGCCAAGCGAAATCGATGATTCGGGGATGATCATCCTGCCCCAGATCGATACTTGGCACGATCCCAGTGTGGAGGTCGGTGAGCAGGTAGAAAGGCGCCAATTGCTGGCGCGCGGGGTCACCCACATCTTCTTCCAAGCTAACGTCGTGATCTTCACAGGCCTGGTGTTCATCATCGGGATAAGCATGGGTATTGGGAAGGCCGCCGTTTACAAGTACATTCCCCAGTACTTCCCAAGAGATGTCGGGGTGGTTGGTGGCATTGTCGGTGTAGTTGGTGGCCTTGGCGGATTTGTCGGTCCTATCATCTTCGGTAGCTTGCTCAAGTCGATCGGACTATGGACGACTACCTGGATGTTCTTCTTTGCGGTCACTCTGACATCCCTATTGTGGCTGCATCTCACTGTGAGGCGTATTACACAGAGAGACACTCGAATTGAAGTGATGGAACCCGAGGGAGTACCGGCTGGCGCACAGCTGGGATGGCCAGTCGAGGCTGATCCGGTGGAGGCTCGCAAGGGGAAACGACCCCGTCGAGCAGGTGGATCGTGAGCAACTACGTCAAGCAGTGGGACATTGAAGACCCACAGTTTTGGGACATAACCGGCAAGAGGATTGCCATCCGGAACCTCTGGATTTCGATTCCCTGTCTGCTATGCGCATTTGCCGTCTGGCTCTACTGGAGCGTCATCACCGTTCAGATGAAGAACCTGGGCTTCCCTTTTGACACGGTGCAGCTCTTTACATTATCCGCGATCGCTGGGCTAGCAGGCGCAACGCTGCGCATCCCAAATTCATTTCTCATCTCGATTGCAGGAGGCAGAAACGTCATTGCGCTGACGACTGGGCTCCTGATCGTCCCTTCCATAGGCGTAGGTATCGCGCTGCAGAGCATGGAAACCCCTTACACGACCTTCGCAATACTTGCAGCGCTATCCGGGCTAGGAGGTGGAAACTTTGCATCTTCGATGTCAAATATCAGCTTCTTCTTTCCCAAACGCGTGCAGGGGACTTCACTCGGATTGAATGCTGGCCTAGGCAACATCGGCGTGAGCGTGATGCAGGTCTTGATCCCCTTCTCGGTGACCTTCAGTTTGTTTGGGGCGCTCGGCGGAGCGGGGCTAGCACCCATGGGCACTGCGGCGCCTGGCACATTGATCTACATCCAGAACAGCGGATTCGTATGGGTACCCATTCTGATCGGGTTGACCCTGGCCGCCTGGTTCGGCATGAACAATCTGGCGCCGGCTACCCCACGCCTGGGGGCAACGATCTCTGCGCTGGTCAAGATCCTGGGGCTCATCGCGGTGGGGTTCGTTGCTGCGGCTGTTGGAATCTATCTGTTGTTGGGTCTGGGTCTCAGCATGTGGATTGTCTTGCCGGCCACGATCGTTCTCACGGTATTGTTGATGAAAGCCATCCCCGGCGAGATCAAGGCGAACCTGAATAGCCAGTTCGCAATCTTCAGGAACAAGCACAACTGGATCATGACATACCTATATGTGATGACGTTTGGTTCGTTTATCGGATACTCCGCAGCCTTTCCACTGCTCATCCGTGTGGTATTCGGCGAGCTGCCGGACGGCACGCTCAATCCCAATGCTCCGAATCCGTTTACATACGCCTGGCTCGGACCATTGGTAGGCTCCGTCGCCAGGCCGATTGGGGGATGGGTATCAGATATAGTGGGCGGCGCCAAAGTGACTCAATGGGACACTGTGATTATGATCATTGCTGCCCTGGGCGTCGCCTTCTTCGTCGGTCAAGCAAGCGGCTCCGAGTCACCAGAGCAGTTTTTCATTCCGTTTCTGATTCTTTTTCTGATCTTATTCATCACAACCGGCGTAGGCAACGGTTCCACCTTCAGGATGGTCCCAATCATCTTCAAATCCGCGGAAGCCGGTCCGGTGTTGGGGTGGACTTCGGCCGTTGCGGCCTATGGCGCCTTCATCATCCCGAGGATATTCGGCCAGCAAATCGACGCAGGCACGCCTGAGCTTGCGCTCTACGGATTTGCTGTCTATTACTTTAGCTGTCTGGTCCTCAACTGGTATTACTATGCCCGCAAGAATGCTGAAATAAAGGCTTAGCAGCCAGGACGATATTCTTGTTGAGGATGTTGAGCATAGTGCTTAGGTCGACGGACCCAATCCACAGAGAGGGGAAGCAGAGCGGTTGCCCCTTGGGGAGCAATTAATGCTACCCGTTGACTTAGACAAACCGATCAGCCGACCTGGATCACTCTCCGACTGAAATCTGGGATCCGCTTAAAGCTGAAAGCGTTCTTTCGCTCCATACGCATGGGCCATATCGGGGTCCCCGCTATCATAGGGATCATCGGCCTTCTCTTTGCCGGAAGCGCCTACGCAATTGGAACTCGGCTCGAGTCGAACGATGCCTTCTGCGCCTCGTGCCATGTCGAGCCGGAAACGGCTTACTATTTGGCCAGCCTTGACCCGCAGCAGGCACTGACGCTTGCCGCTTCTCACGCCGGCGATGGTACACGCTGTATTGACTGCCACAGCCGGAAGTGGCTTCCAGGGCGCTTATGGGCGCAATTGGGCGGGCTACAGAATTGGGCTGCCTTTGTATCAGGTGAATATCATGATCCAAGCGTGACAACCCGACCCGTGGGAGACGCCGGATGTTCCAAGTGCCACAGCGATCTGACCTGGGTCAGCGAACGTCCCGGGCACTACCACTCCCCGTGGCTTCGGCAGCGTTGGCAGGCAGAGGGTGGGCCGGCGAACACTTGCGAGGCCTGTCATCCCTCACACGAATCAGTCGCCCTTGCAGGTACCCAATTCATGGATGGCGAGCTTGTGGAGGAGCAGTGCGAGGGTTGCCATGAAGCGACAGGGGTAACTGAATAGGGCCATGCACGGCCAACTCAGCCGAGGCCGAGGGCGGAAAAGATGGCTTCGGTATCCACATATTCCTCCATGAGCTTCATGAAGGCTTCCATCTTCTCGGGCTGACCGAGTCGCGTGCGGCTGTAGGCCTGCTCGATGCGATCGACGGTACTTAGCGTGTCGGTTTTAACCAACAGCATCGCCACCCCCTGCGAGTCGGCCTGCTGGATGATGATCGGACTTGGCTGAAGGTTGCCGGTCAGAATCAACGCCCGAGTGGATGTCTCCAGCGCCGCAAGTTGGATATCGGATCGGTCGCCTCCAGTGATGACCGCTTTGTTTTTTTGCCGCCGGAACCTGGCCAGCGCGGCTTCAGCAGTCATGGCGCCGATGGTGAAGGTCTCGATTAAGGTTTCCGGATCATAGCTCTCGGATAGCACCTCTGCTTCCAATAACTCCTTCAATTCGCCTACCGTCAGAGCCGACAGGCGTGGGCGCCGAGGAAGCGCGCCGAGCACTCGGACCCCTTCCTGTTCAAGGAACGGCCGCGCGATCTCCTCAAGGAATTTGCTCGTCTCTTCCGGTACGTGGTTCAGAATGACGCCGAGCAATTGCTCTCCGAGCCTGTAGCGTGCGGCAAGCGCATCATCTACGATCTGCATTTCTCGATGGCAGCGCACAAGCACAAGCGCCGGAGCAGCAAGCGCTTCCGCTAACCGGATATTGGAAAGCCCCATGGCGTAGCCTTCTCTGAGCGAAGCGCCGCCTTCCAGCAGCAAGAGATCGACCTCGCGCCCAGCGTTCTCCGCCGTGTCCTTAATTTGGTCCATGAGCATGCCCTGGTAGCCACCTTTGAGCCGCTCATGCAGAGTTTCAGAAGTAACGATGACGGGAGATTCAGGGATCTCAATGTCCAGGGATTTTCGGACAAATCCGGTGTCCTCGTCCCCCAGCGATCCTTGCAGCGTACGCCAGGGCTGAGTGCTCATGGGCTTGAGGTATCCCACCTTCTTTCCCTTCGCCTGGAGCTGTTTCCCGAGGGCCAAACACACCGCCGTCTTGCCAGAGTATGGTTCAACAGACGTTACAAATAATGCATTCATCGTCAACTCCTCGAGCCCGAATCTTCCGATTGGGCCGCAAGCACCAATCGCATGTCCAACGCAGCTCCGCCCCGGCCTTCTTCGTAAACAAGAAAAGGATTGATGTCCAGCTCCTCAATTTCTGGAAAATCTGTCACCAGCTGGCCGACGCGCAGCAGCGAGTCAATCAGCGCTTCACGGTCGGCTGGCGGCTCTCCGCGTACTCCATCGAGCAAGGCGCTTGCACGGATTTCATCCAGCATGGCACCTGCCTCGTCTCTGGAGAAAGGGGCTAGTCTAAAGGCGGCATCCTTGAGGATTTCCACATATATCCCACCCAGCGCGAAGGTCACCAGCGGGCCGAACTGCGGGTCGCGGTTCATTCCGATCAGTACCTCGAGCCCGGGCGGGGCCATCTTCTGAACCACGCATCCCCATAATCGAGCTTCCGGGAGGTAGCGCGCTGCGCGGTAGGTAATGAGATCGAAGGCATCTTTTACTTCCGATGCGCTTTGCAGGTCGACCCGCACGCCACCGACGTCGGTCTTATGCAGGATATCGGGAGAGGCCACCTTCAATACGACCGGATATCCGATTCGGCTCGAGATATCCACCGCCTCTTCGACGGAGCCGGCCAAATCTGCTTCGGGGGCTGAGAAACCGTAGGCGGTGAGGATATCGCGCGATTCGAAATCACCAATGGTCAGGCGCCCGGCATCCCTGACAGATTGGATGACCTGGCCAACCACCTCGGTCTCGACCTCAAGCGTCTCGAACTCCGGCAGTGGTTCATGCGAATACTTACGATACGAGTTCATTGCGTAGAGGGCGCGTGCGGCGCGCTCAGGGAATGGAAAACGAGGCACGTTGTTGCTATTCAATATCTCCGGTCCGTCTCCAAGGCTGGCCTGACCCATCAGGCATGCCAGTACCGGCACGGGTGACTTCTTGGCGGCCTTCACAATCACTTCTGCCGTCCGCTCCGCATGGGTCATCGCCTGCGGCGTCACGAGCACCAGGATAGCATCGACATTTGGATCTCCTCGGATCTGTTTCAGAGCGAATTTGTAGCGATCCTCCCTGGCATCTCCCAACAGATCCACCGGGTTTGCGGCGCTGGCTGCATCTGGCAGGAACCGTTCCAGCTTGTGGAGTCGGTCTGGCTCAAACCGTGCCAGCTTCAGGCCGTTGCGCTCTATAGCATCGGTCGCCAGGATGCCGGGACCTCCAGCGTTGGTGATGATAGCTATCCGATCGCCCTTCAACGGAGGCAGGTAGCCAAATGCCAGGGCGTAATCAAGCAATTCCTCAAGCGTGTCGGCTCGGATCACACCCGCCTGGCGAAAGGCTGCGCTGTATGCCTGCTCTGAACCGGCCAGCGAACCTGTGTGCGAGCTCACGGCTCTTGCTCCAGACTGTGTAACTCCTGATTTAATAGCCACCACCGGCTTGACTTTGCTGACTCTCCTGGCCACCCGGATGAACTCCTGGCCGTCCGGGAGACCTTCCGTATAGACCAGGATGACGCTCAAGCTTGGGTCGTCGGCCCACTCCCTCAGGAGATCCGATTCGGATACATCGGCCTTATTGCCCAGAGAAACGAACTTGCTGAGACCGAGGCGGCCAGCCATCGCCCAATCCAAAATGGCCGCGCCCAGCGCGCCGGACTGTGACATGAAGCCCATCGGTCCAGAGGGCGGCATACCAGCGGAGAAGGTGGAGTTCATGGGGGTAAGGGTATCGATCACGCCAAAGCAATTCGGGCCGATCAACCGGACGCCAAATATGGTCGCTACATCCAACAACTCTCGTTCGCGTGCAGCCCCCTCCAAACCAGCCTCCCGAAAGCCGGCGCTGATCACTATCGCAGCGGGAATTCCCTTTTCGCCGCACTCCGCGATGGCGGCAGGAACGGCCGGATAGGGAATGGAGATCACCGCCAAGTCGATTGGATCAGGCACCTCCAGGACGGAGGGGTAGGCGGGCTGGCCCAGAATTTCTTTTGCCTTAGGATTGATGGGATAGATCCTGCGGTCTCGCTCGAGGAAGCCGCCAATCAACAGGTTGTTGAGGATTACGTGCCCCAGCTTTTCGGGATTAGTGGAAGCCCCCACTACTGCGATGGATTGAGGAGAAAAGAATTGGGCCAGTGACAAGCGCGCTCGATTGAGGTCCGGTGCAGGTGGATTCTAGCATCCGTGCGCTACTGTTTTTGCGCGAGCTGCACCGGGGCATAGGAGCGACGGTGAGCAGGGCATGGACCCAGGCTTTCAAGCGCCTGCCGATGTTGTGCAGTCCCATATCCTTTGTGACGCTGAAACCCGTAGCCGGTAAAACGCTCACCAAGCTCGATCATCCGTTTGTCTCGCCACACCTTGGCAACAACGGAGGCGGCCGCGATCGAGAGAACGCTCTGATCGCCTCGGGTGATCGGCTCTTGATCGATATCAAGCGCGGAAATACCTATGTGGTCAATTAGCAGGAAGGAAGGAGTGGGTTCGAGCGCCTCAACCGCGCGCTGCATAGAGGCCAACGTCGCGGGCATCAGGCCAACTTTATCTACTTCTTTAGCGGAGGCTTCGCCGATACCGACCGCAATTGCCAGCTCCCGAATCTGCTCATCGCAACGATCACGGGCGGAAGACGTGAGCTGCTTTGAGTCTCGCACTTCCGACAACGCACGCGCCAGATCAAAGCGATCCAGCGGCAGAATTACTGCGGCCGCCACGACTGGGCCTGCCAGGGCACCCCGCCCAGCTTCGTCAATGCCCGCGATACAGCGGTGGCCGTGCTCCATCAGTTCCAGTTCACGATCGAGATTTGGTTGCACTCTCATCAGTCAATCCGGACTGGGGTCGAGTAACGGCTGGTAGAACCCTCGACGCCAGTTACTGCGAATTCGAAAGAGATCGCTGAGCATCAGCCACGAATCACGGATGATGCGCACCCGGCTTCCCGGGAAGTAATACCAGTTGATGGGTACTTCTTTGACTCGGTAACCCAATCTCAATGCTACGAATAGCAATTCCACGTCGAAAGCCCATCCATTGATCTGTTGCAGGGGAAATAGCGTATCTGCAGCCTCGGCCGTGAAGCATTTGAACCCACATTGAGTGTCTTGAAATCCGGGAACGGCCATAGTCCGGACCAGCAGGTTGAATGCGCGCCCTATCCAGTGACGATAAGCGGGCTCGTTGTGGCGGATAGCTCCGGCGACTTCTCTTGAGGCGATCGCAATGTCGAAATCGTCGAGCTTCGGAGGGAGAAAGAGATCGACCTCTTCGATGGGCATTGAGAGATCGGCGTCGCAGATGAAGCGGAAATCTCCGCTGGCTTCCATCATGCCGCGTCGCACAGCCAGCCCCTTGCCCCGATCCGGCTCTCTGAGCAAATGCACTCCGGGTGCAAACTCTTCGGCGATAGCCGCGGTTCGGTCGTTGCTTCCATTCTCAACAACCAAGATTTCTGATTCGTATGGTTGGTCCTTCAGGAAGGCTTGAATCTTGGTGAGGGTGCGTGGAAGTCGCTGCTCTTCGTTATACGCAGGGATGATCAGGGAGAGGAGGGGCAAGGTCAGTTAAAAGATGATGTCTCCCAAAACGATAAAGGCGATGACGAGCATAATGATCAGTTGGAAAGCGCCGAGCACTGCTAGCAACGCCCATTGGCGGGTCGTGAAACTGCCGATCCGTCGCCGCGGCTTGAGATCCCGCCGTTCGTCGCGTGGTCGAAGGGCTTCGGATTCGAAGATTTCCTGGCCCGATTCATCGAGTTCGACTTCTTGCTCCGGTTCAGGCAGCTTGGGGTTCAAGAGAGAATCCACCAGCATGTGGATATCTTCTTGATCCATGATCGTTCCGCCCTCCAGAATCTTAGCTGCGAAGTGCTCGAAGGCATCCGCGAGCACGATTCGGGCTTGGGGGCCGACCGTATCGACATGGGTCTGGGGATTTGTAAACATCAGTACAGCTTCAAGATCGGGTAGCGGAAACCCCTGACTTTCGAAGTATCGGAGCAATCCGCGTGCAAATGCGAGCGCTCGGAACTGCAGATTGGGTTTCTTAGGATTGAATTGACCCCTGCTGTAGGTCTGCCACTTGTCATCTTGTGCTCGAAAGTTCCCTCTTACGGTGCTTGGGTAAAGCAATCGAACGCCCTGTGGACTGAAGAGGATCAGCGGGGCCAGGACGTCGGTTCCCACGAGAGGCGCATTCAGAATCAACATGTGATCGTCGTCTAAAATACCCTCAAGCTTGCGGGTGACCAGTTCCTGCGCGTGCATCTCCCCAAACCAATTAAATCCAAACCTAACCGTACCCCGGACACGGTTTTCGAGGCTGATGAGGCCTTCTTCGTCGCGGAACTCAGAAAGCTCGATAACTTGCATATCGGGGAGATTATACGGTTGATGGAAGGGTGCGACTAGTCACTCCTGCTTCCCACGAGGGGCGGTTGACTTGATTCTTGAGCGGTCGTACACTTGCCATCGGTATGGCTGAGAATCTGTATCGTCTCGTAGTAAAGGCCGGCCCGACCCCTGGAGCAGCATTTGACCTTTCGAAGGAGGTCACGCTGCTCGGCAGAGATGTCACAAACGATATTTCGCTGGGAGATCCAGAGGTCTCCCGACAGCATGCACGCCTTACTCGTACTCCGGGAGGTTACGTGCTCGAGGACCTGGGCTCGACCAATGGGAGCTTCGTCAACGGAGAGCGCCTTGTTGCACCGCGCGTGCTCGCCTCCGGCGACCTACTGGGGCTAGGGGAAAATGTGACCTTAAGCTTCGGAGGCGCTTCGCCCGAAACAGCGGAAACCGTTATGGGTGAGGCAATGCAGCATGGAGCGGCTCCGACTCCCGAAGCTATGCAGGAAGCGATCGCCCGGCCGACACCGGTCCCTGTCGCGGAAGCAGAACCCAGCGACGGGG
This sequence comes from Anaerolineales bacterium, assembly GCA_046759305.1. Lineage (GTDB taxonomy): Bacteria > Chloroflexota > Anaerolineae > Anaerolineales > E44-bin32 > JADFRG01. The sequence goes on along the minus strand of JBHIBY010000035.1, from coordinate 17,431 downwards.
GCGGTACGAAACGGTGGCTGTTAGCAGGAGCCGGTTGCCTGGTCGTGCTGATCATCTGCGCCGCCACGATCTTCATAATGGATGAGTTCTTTCCGAACATCCTTTATGCGCCGTTGCGCGTGTTTGGCATCGGTTCTTAGGTCGTAACAACAACCAACTGGTTCGAGCTACTCCCTAATCTACTCAGGACTTGAGGTAAGCTGACGTTCGCGCGCTACCCGCGCTACCCGCGCTACTCGCGGTACCCGTGCTACTCGCGGGTAGAATCCACTACGCGATGCGACTTGGCATCCTCTTGGCAACCAGCGCTCTGATCGCGGCCTGCGCTGAGGCTCCAGCGCCCAGCCCAACTCGCAGTCCAACCCAAACCCGTAGCACAACCTCCACCAGCAGCCCGACCCAGGCTCCACTTCCAGCCGATTCGTACATTGCCGCACGAGAGAAGTTGGTCGAGACCGGCATCATCGGCTACGGGATTCAGGATCCAGCCGTGATTCGTGCCATGCGCACGGTGCCCCGGCACAAATTCGTTCCGAGCGAGTACCGGGATCTGGCCTATGGTAACCACCCGCTTCCAATCGGATACGGACAGACCATATCTCAGCCCTACATCGTGGCATTGATGACCGAGGCGCTGGATCTGGAACCTGGGGGCCGGGTTCTGGAGATCGGCACGGGTTCGGGCTATCAGGCGGCAGTGCTCGCTGAGCTAGGGATGGAGGTGTACTCGATTGAGATCGTTGGCCCGCTCTCGCAGTCAGCCGCTGCAGTGCTCGAGGAGCTCGGCTATGACAACCTCGACCTGAAGCACGCGGATGGATACTTCGGGTGGGAAGAGGCCGCGCCTTTTGACGCCATCATCGTAACCGCTGCTCCGGACCACGTTCCACAGCCCCTCCTGAGGCAACTGAAGGTGGGAGGAATTCTAGTCATTCCCGTAGGTCCGGTGGGAGGGTTTCAGGAGCTCTGGAGCATCCGCCGCGTTGGAGAAGATGTTTTCGAAAACAGCAGCCTGGGCGGCGTGACATTCGTTCCCTTCGTGCGCGAGGCAGGCTCCGACTAGTCTCTTCGCACTTGACTCTCCAAGCCCACTCTAATTCCGCTTTGGAACGATGGGCCGACCCCATAGACATCCTGGGGTCTTCCTAATTTGGCTGCTCTGCTTAGGGCTTTCGCGTGCAGCCTCAAACAGGTTGGTGATCGAGGGCCAATCGACGGGTTGCCACCAGCAGCGCTCCAAGATATGCGGCCGCCCCGATGACTAGTGCTGCTCGAAAGCCAAGGTCCAGCGCAAGCATGGCAGCGACCACGCCGCCCACTCCCGATAGCGCCCCGTTTACCGACCATGCCCAGGGGATTTGTGCCTGCCTGATTCGCCGCAGGCCGGACGCAAACGGGATTCCCATCAGAGTTCCTAATGGCGCCAAGACGAGCGCTACCAACAGTAACCGCGCCCCCAGTGGCCAGGGAAGGCCAAGCCGCGTAAGAAAGGGCAGTGCCAGGGCAATCACGATCACCAGTGCCACAAGGACCGCGATCGACGATCGCAGTGGAAGCCTGATGGAGAACCAACTCCCGACCCCCGAAGTTAGAAGCAAAGTAAACAGCACTGTTGCCAATGCTAGAGTCGGGCGGTCCAGCAGCAGGGTGAATTGCTGGATGAGCGGAATCTCCACCAGCAGATAGCCAGCACCGATGCAGGCAAAGTAAGCAATTCCCGGAGGCGAAGGGCTGGCTCCTGCAAAACCGGGCAAGATCAGCAGCGCCGCTGCGAGCAGTACCATCATCCCTAGCAAAACAACTAATACCAGGTAGCCGCTTCCGCCAAATGGCTGCCATGTCTGTCCCAGGGAGGACAGCACCTCGGGCGTCTGAGCCCAGCGAAAGAAATGATAGAAGTAAGGACGGTCGTCGGTGGGCGGCTGCAGATTGAAATCGTACGAATCGATTGTGCTTTGCGGGAACTTGATCAGCTCCGAATAGAGTTCGTGATAAACCGGCTCTGGCAGACGATTGCGTTGGTTCACTTCTTCAGGCCTCAGGTCGGGTAGCCAGATGGGGTCGTAGCCGTTGAGCTCCAGGAACTCCCGCACCATCTGAAGTTCCTCCGAAGTGTATGCGCGAGCAGAGGCGATCATGGTAGCGGTGCGCATGCCTCGATAGGCCACCACCCGTTCCTCGATCTCCACCGGATCCATTGCGGCCAGCAAAGTGGCCCATGCGCGCGCCGATTCGCTCGGAGGGGTACCCAACCAGCGCGTAAGCACGACAAGACCATTCTCGGATTGACGGCTCATAGCATCGGAAAGAGACTCCACCGTCAGCGGATAGTGCTCTGTCAGGCTGAAGGCGCCGTTGGTTACCGGCCGAAACGGTTCGCTCAGAGCGAAGTGAACAATATCGTACTCGCCACCCCCTTCCAGAAGAGCCCCACGGCTTGGGCGCTCCAGCAGATCAAGTCGTGTATCTTGGAACAAGCCCTGGCTGAAATTTCCGTACGGCCCGTCCAGGATTTCGAAGATTACCGGTTCATCTTGCGCAACAGAAACACGATTTGCTCCAGCTGCCAATGCAACCAGGGCCTCCAAGCCCGCCCCAGGCTGCATCAACAGGCTTTCTGCCCCGGGACGCAGCTGATAAGCCAGTGCCGCGGGCATATGACGTGCCAGAGTCGCGGCCTCCGGTGCCTCCGAGGACAGGTCTGTGATGGGAAGCGGTCCGTCCCCGTCGACAAAAAGCGCCGCTTGTTGCGGCAATTCCAGGTCGGCATTGAGACTGAGGCCCGGGAACACATGTGTGCCGCCGGATTCAACAACGTCGATGCGGGCCGATGGTGCCCAGCGACTGATGGTCGTTCGGGCTTCGGGGGCAAGCTCAGTCAGAGAAAGCGGCTTGTAGGGCGAGAGCTGCAGGGTAAATTCTGACGGAACGGCAACGGATAGTGCACCGAGCATCAAGCCGCTACCCAGGAGAGCCCATCGGGACCGGCTCCCAACAGAAAAGGCGGCAGCTGCTAATACTCCAAGCGCGGTGGAGAGCATGACAGTACCCTCGCCACCGAGCCAAGGGATTGCCACCAGCGCTAAGGGCACCCCTAAAGCTGAGCCCGCGAGATTGGCCGCATAGGGACGATAGGCCTGGGGTCCAGCCGAGGTGAGGTTGGCACCAATCACCCAGCCTGCTATTAGAAAGGGTATGGCAGCCGACAAGAAATAGAGAAACAGGATCCAAATCTGCTGCCGATCCCAGGCGATGCTGTAAGAGTCGAATGGGACAAAGTTAATTACAGTGTAGGCGAGAAGAATGGCCGCTGAGTAAGCTAGGCAGAGAGCAATCAGCGAGGTACCGTATGGCTTGTACGCTATGATGACACCACTCGCCGCGAAGCCCATCACCGCAAGGCCAATTACCAAGAACGCGAAGTGATGGAATTGCTGAATGGCAAAGATGCGGGTCAATGTGACCTCGAAAGCCAGTGCACTGGCAGATATCAAGATCAACCCTGTGGTGTTCTTCATGGAACTTGAATTGATTCTAAACATGAACCTGAAAGGGTAAGAGGGTAGCAATAAATGCGTATGAATCCACAAAAACTGGTCGCGACCTTCCTAACCGCCGTCCTGCTAGCTTCGTGCCAGGCCACTGAAGAGCAGAATCCATCTAGCGTCTCTCAGGATAATCAAGAAGGCGTAGTTCAACTCGATCCTCAGCTGCCTACAGGAGTCCACCTCCAGGCGGTGTTCGAAATGCCGGAGATGCTAGAGGGAGTTGCCACGGTTCACGACGAGTTGCGCTATCTGGTTTATCTTCCCGACGGCTACGCTGATGATCCTGACCGTGAATGGCCAATGATCTTCTTCCTGCATGGGTCTGGAGATGAGGAATACGATTCGACCTTTGTGCTGAGTTTCGGACTTCCGGCGGTGCTTCTCGCCGGCGAGCAGCCCGAAGACTTTCCATTTATCGTGATTTCGCCACAAGCCTTTCCAGGCGAAACCTGGTGGACTCCGGAGATAATTTCGGCCTTAGGTTCGTTGCTGGATGAGGTCGACGATATCTACAACGTGGACATGGATCGCGTGTATTTAACGGGCCTCAGCATGGGAGGATACGGGTCCTGGTGGCTTGCGACTGCCTACCCCGAACGTTTTGCAGCCATGATCTCTATCTCTGGAAGCGGATACCGGACACCCTTCCCGCCGGAGCAGGAAACGCTCTGCAGGTTGGAAGAGGTTCCGATCTGGGCTATCCATGGGGCGCTGGATCGTATCTCAGAAGCTAGCGCGTCTCAAATGAATGCGCTGGTGCTCGAAGAACAATGCTCCGTGGAGGTGAAGTGGACGCTCTTTGAGGATGAAGGCCACCTGGGTGCCTATGAGCGCGCCTATCGTGATCCAGCTCTCTACGACTGGATGCTGGAGCATTCACGATAATGTATCCCCTTCCAAAATGAATTAATGATTTAGGGTCTGTAGGGCTCCGCTGGCGAGAGTTCCTCAATGCGCGAGCCGTCCCATGCGACAAGAGCTGAACAGTCATCGGACTCGGCTGCTAAAGCCGCCTGCTCTTCCGTCACCCCGATGATGGTCACAACCGCGATCGTGAACTGATCAGGGTGGATGTTCTGCACATTTGGGGGCCCCAGTGTGCTGGTGCTCAGGCCACCGAGTCGCAGATAAACCGGAGTCCGCAGTAGGGGAATGTCATTCGTGGCGACAAAATCCTGCCACTCTCCAGCAAGGCCATCTGGCGACAGAACTGGACAATCGACCCGTACTGCATAGCGGTGGAATCCCACACCCCAGGTGCCCTCAGGGAATTCATAAGTGAAAGGGATGGCCCATGTACCTTCTTGGATGGTGTCGGGCGAAACGGCCGTCGGTAAGGTGGATTCAGGCGCGGCGGTCGGCGGCATGTCTTCGAGTTCAGCATCCGCACTGCAGGCCACAGCGGCGAAGGCGAACAATGTTCCGATCAACAGTTTCCAAGCTAAATTCATTGGGTTGCTTTGAGACCCTCCGAATATCCGAATTGCCATTTATCTCTTAAACATACCGCGCATTCTAACCTACTCCATGGGCCGGAGAGAGGTTCAGAGCCAAGCCGAATGTACAAGCCAAGTTAACATTCCTCCTACGCCGCGCCTATCTGCTTCTGATAACCTCCGATTAGCATTGCTGCGAACTGAGTGACAAAGGAAATTCTAGGAGGTATGACAATGATGAGTTACTACAGAGGTTTTCCAAGACGAAAAGGCTGGTACGGGTATCGTCCCATCGGCTTCAACGGAGGCCGGCGAATGCCGATCGATGTTCAGTCAGACGACGAGGCCTATCTAATCACAGCCGCAGTACCGGGCCTATCGGCCGAGGACGTTACGGTTGAGGTATTGGAAGATCTGGTCACCATGAGTGGTGAGATCACTCTCGAGGAGAACGGTGACAGTCAGAAGCTTCTCAGCGAGCTGAATCACAGCTTCTACCGCCAGATCCGCCTGCCTGAGGCGGTCAACGCGGATGAGATCGAGGCCAAGATCGAAAAGGGACTGCTGATAGTGCGTGTCCCGAAGGCCGAGGCAACTCGACCCAAGAAGATCGAAGTCAAGGCTGAGTAAGCTCAAGAAACGCATAAGGTAAAATGGGCGGCGCCTGCCGCCTATTTTTCTTTTCCGGAAATGACCCACAACGAAGAGCCTGTTCTAAATCCAAATACAGCGGACGAAGAGGCACTACGCCAGCTACCTGGGGTAGGCCCTAAACTGGCTGGCCGCATTATCGAGGGCCGGCCCTATCGAAATATCGAGGATCTACGCGCAGTTCCGGGTCTCGGGGATAGCGTCCTGGAAGACATTCAGCCCTTCCTGACCTTCGAAGCTCCGAAGTCGGGGAAACGCCCCGCAGATACTGATCTGGGATCAGCACAATTTGATCGAGTTGCTGGGATGCAACAAAAGTATCCCTTGGTTCTTTCGGAACCTCAGCCGAAAGGGACCGGCATCTGGGCCATGTTGGCCGTCGGCGCTGCCAGCGTCCTATGCTCGGTGACTCTCAGCTTGTCCGTGTTAACGGGAATCAACGGTACACTGGACGTTGGCCGCCACGCCGCTCTCCAGGAAACAAGCAGCGAACTGCTTCAAATCCGATCCCAATTGGAGTCCACGCAGGTAGAAATTGAGGCCCTGCGCGGACGCGCGGCAGCCCTGGAGGGAATGACCGGGAGAATGGCGGAGGTAGAAAGCCAGGTCGCAGAACTGCAGCAGCGAGTCGGTGAGACAATCGTGGTTGTGGACGAAATGGAAGCAGAGCTGACCGCGGCTTTAGTAGAAACCCGTGCACAAGCGGAGCGTGTCAACCGCTTCCAGACCTTCCTGGATGGGCTGGCTCGTTTGATCAGTCAGGTCACTGCAGATCCGTGAGTTCGGATAATCGCACATTCTTGGGTCGAGTTCTGGGGATACTCCTTCGATTGGCGGTTGTTGTCCTGCTGGGAATCCTTCTCGCGGCCGCAGCATACTTCGGAGTTCCCCGTGCCTATCGGGCACTTGTAGAACCTGCGCAGGTCAATACCACACGCATCGATGCTCTCGAATCTGAGCTTGAATTGGCGCGCGGCGACACCAGTTCAATGCGCGATCAAACGGGAGATCGGCTGGCTGAATTGGAGGCGGCTTTAGCCGAGCAGGCAGAGTCATTAGCCACGGCTCATACACAGCTTGAGGAAGGGCTGGCAGAGTCATTGGACCAGAATCGTGCGATGGAAGATCTGTCGGATCAAATTGGGAACATTGGCGATGCCCTGGGCGACCTGAGCGATCAACTCGATGCTGCGCTTGGCGATCTGGGGCAACCCGAGGAAGAACTCCGGCAGGGCCTGCTGATCAATCGAGCCATGCTGCATCTGATTCGTGCAAGACTCGCTCTCCTGGAAAACAATGCAGGACTGGCTGGCGAAGAAGCCGGTCGCGCACGTGCTCTACTAGTGGAAACGGATACGGAAGCTGAACTTGAGAGAGTGCAAGACGCGATCGCTCGAATCGATCTTGCTCTCGAAGCGATGCAGGCTACGCCGCTCGTTGCAGGAGATGATCTGGAGATTGCTTGGAAGCTGCTGATAGAGGGGGAGGCATCCGATGAGTGAGGGAAATGCGCCGCAGAAGCCGATGGACTCCGAATCCTACGGAGAGCCCGGCGATAATGCGGAAGATAGGACGAGCTCCGAACCAGAACCAATTGGTGAATCGGAGGAGCAGTTGGGCTCCGAATTAGCCCCCGCAAGCTTGCCGGATGAACCGATGAGCTCCGAATCCGAGGGAGAATCCGACCATAGGACTGAGGCGCAGATTGAGAGCGAGCGGGTTGAGCAGGAGCCCCCAACCGAACCAAGCCCTCTCGAAGTCAAAGAAGAGAGCCGCGCTGGTCGCTTTCTCAGACGGGTGCTTCGCTGGACGGTTGCATTGCTAGTCATTTTCACGCTCGGAGTGGTGGCGATGGAATTCGTGCGAGTCCGACCCCTGGCTGATGAGCGAAACGATCTAAGCCAATCATTGACGGAGGCGCGGACAGCACAGCAGGACTTGGAGGCAGAGCTCGATCGGCTGGTCGGTGTGGATGCGGAGAACCAGGACTTATCCGAGGCTCTACTGCAAACCGAGGCTAGGCTGGCGCTTCTTAATATCCTTGTGGATGTCACACGCGCACAGCTGGCACTGGCTCAAGAGGACACGGTTAGAGTGGCCGCTGCGCTCCAGGGGACGGGCGAGAAGCTTAGTTCACTGCGCGATCTACTCGGGCCTTCTGCGACAACGGAACTCGATGCATTGCGCGAGCGCTTGGTCTTGGTGCTGTCCGAAGTGGATGGAGATCCGTTCGCCGCAGAACGCGATTTGGAGATCCTCGCCAACACCTTGCTTGAGATCGAGCAGGGGTTGGCGGCAGAATAAGGAAGGGTTCTAAGACCATCTAGCGGGCTTCCCAATCAGGAGGCCCGCTTTGATTCTCGATCGCCGCATTCCGCGGCAGGCGGGCTTTTACGCAGGGGGCGCTTTAATCCTGGTAGTTCCGGAACTGGCTCGATCTCGCGCGACACTTCAGTTTATGGTCGCCGCATTCCAGGGCTGGCTCAATCTGGTGCTACGGGCGCGGCTCCAATATCAGCTCAAGCTCAATCGCCTCGCCGTCCCGCAATACGGTGAGCACTACAACCTCGCCAACGTTGGCATCGGTTACCAGGTAGGAGATCAGGTCACTGAAGGTGAATGTGGGCTCTCCGTCGATTGCTATGATGAGGTCTCCGCCGGCTGACGTGCCGGGGGATCCGCACGCGCCGGCACCTCGAATACCCGCTCGGTCGGCCGGTCCGTCGCTGACAACGCAGGTCACGTACACTCCGATGGCGTGGGAAGGGAGCTCCAGGAATTCGAGCTGCCGAAGATTTAGCGAACCGTCGCCCAGGCTGGTGATGCCGAGGTAAGGATAGTTGTAGCCCCCGGCCTGGATCAGCGCTGGTACAACCCTGCGTAAGATATTGACCGGGACTGCGAATCCCACGCCAGAGTTCGAGGCACTACCGGTGACCGTGAAACTCTCGCTTTTTATGGCCCGATTCACACCAATGACCTGTCCTTGCAGGTTGAGCAAAGGACCTCCGGAATTACCAGGGTTGATGGCCGCGTCGGTCTGAATCAGATCCCCTGCGCTAAACGAACCACCTCCAGGTGCGTCGCGTTCCGATTGAAGCACACGGCCGATGGCGGAGACGACCCCGACCGTCATCGAGCCGGACAGTCCGAATGGATTTCCGATCGCTACCACGAACTCTCCGACCTTGACTTCATCGGAATCCCCGAGTGGGATTGGAGTCAATTCCTCGGGCGGCGCATCCACTTTCAGAACTGCCAGATCAGAGTCGGGATCGGTTCCTACTAGAGTTCCCCAGGCCTTAAATCCGGATGGAAAGTCCACCTCGATCTCTTCAGCGCCCTCGACTACATGCTGGTTGGTAACGATATGGCCCTCCATATCAATGACAAAACCTGAGCCCTGTCCCAGCGGAATGGTGTCAGGCTGAGGGGCGGCGAAGGTGTAGATAGTGACCACGCCAGGGTTCACCTGATTGTAGAGCTCCACCAAGTTGTCTGGTGGAGAGATTTCGTTCAGTGGAACATCGGATACGACCGTGGGCGATATCAGCGTTGGCGCTGGCACAGCAGTAGGTGGAGGAACGGCGGTCGCAGGGGAGGGGAGCACCGTGCAGGCCAACGCTGCAACTCCCAGTAGCGAGATGAATAGCGTTATACGGTTCACAAGGTTTTCCATATTCCTCAGGGGTCTAGGATTCGCGGAGCTCAGCTAGCTGCTCGAAGAGCCTACGCTCTTCCTCATTTAGTTTCTTTGGCAGAGCCACCTTGAGCTTTGCCAGCAGGTCTCCATGCTTGCTCGCATTACGAAGGTGTGGCATTCCACGACCACGAAGGCGAAACGTGCGTCCTGGCTGGCTGCCGGCGGGGATCTTCAGCATCACCGGACCTTCCAGTGTGCTCACCTCGATCTCCCCACCGAGCACGGCGGTATACAGATCGATCTCCAACTCCATTTGCAAATCGTCGCCTACTCGCTCAATGCCGGGCATTTTCTGCACACGAACCTTTAGGTACAAGTCACCCGGTTGACCTGCGCTGCGCTCACCCTGGCCCGAAACGCGGACACGAGTTCCCGTCGATGAACCGGGTGGAATGTCAACCTCCAATTTACGCCCGCTGCTGTCAAACCTGCGTGTTGTTCCACTGTAGGCCTCCATTAGCGAGATCGTGATGGGCTGCACCATATCCCGTCCCCTGGCTCGCTGCTGAGTCTGCGCACCCATCCCGAAGATGGCATTGAAGAAGTCCGAAAAGCCGCCTCCACCAAAGAGGTCTCCGAGATCGCCAACTTCCACGCGGACCCCGCCCGGGCCTCCAGAGGACCACTGCGACCAATCAAATCCGCCTGGAGCGCGGCCGGCGCGCTCCCAGGTCCGATAGGATGAGCCAAGCCGGTCGTACTTGGAGCGCTTATCCGAATCCCCAAGTACTTCGTAGGCCTCGTTGATTTCTTTGAAGTGCTCTTCGGAATCCGGATTCTTATCGGGGTGGTACTTCAGCGCGAGTTTTCGATAGGCGCTCTTGATCTCCTTATCATCCGCGCCACGATCCACGCCGAGGATCTTGTAGTAGTCCTTGTATTCCATCTCTATGGATTCTAATGGCCCGCGGAAATGAGTGTCAAGCTGACGAAGGTGGATCTAACGTAACTCTTATCGCGGTCCTCCCGTACTACCAGTCGAATGCTCATCTCGAAGGATACGGTGCTATCATATCGACAGTGAGCCCCTCTCCGGCAAACGAGCGTGTGCTTATCGTAGATGAAGATCCGGACGTCCTGGATCTGCTGTCGCGCCAGGTACTCGAACCGCTGGGATACGAGGTGGCAACCGCTGATGAAGCCGGCAGTGCCATTCAGCAGGCCGTCTCTTTCTCGCCGGATCTGATCGTAGCCAGTCTAATGCTCCCTGGCCTGAGCGGAAAAGACCTGCTAGTCGCCTTGCGCTCGCAGGGTTTGGACGTGCCCGTTCTGGTAACGGCGGAGGAAGGGCAGGAGGCGGACGCCATCCAGGCCTTCCGATTAGGCGCCAAAGACTACATGGTCAAGCCGCTGCGTGAGGCCGAAGTGCTGGCCGCGATTGAGCGTGCCCTCAAAGAAGTTCGCCTCAGCCACGAAACGAAGCAGCTTGCTGCAGAACTGGCCGATAGCCATCGCCAGCTCGAGCAGCGGGTTCGGGAACTCACCACCATCTATGGAATCGGAAAAACCGTGACCTCCACCACGAATCAGCGCGAGCTGTTCGATAAGCTGATGCTGAGTGGCTTGAACGTTACAAACGCCGATATGGGGTGGGTACTCCTGTTGGACGAAGATAGTGGTCACCTTTTCCTGCGCGCACAGCGGGGAATGCCGCAAGCGCTCGCAAACAAGCTGCATCAAGCGTGGGATGACGGCGTGAGCTCTCTGGTGATGCTGAGTGCAGAGACGTTAAGCATTCATGGTGACGGTTTGCGGCAGTTCAAACTGGCTCGTTTCGCCAAGGCCGCACTGATCGTCCCGATCAAAGCGCGCGAGGAAGCTATTGGTGTGCTAACCGTCGCGCGTGAGGAGGCAAATCCATTTTCCGAGCCCAACCAGCGCATGTTAGAAGCAGTGGGTGACTATGCCTCGATTTCACTGATCAACGCGCGGCTATTTCAAGCTCTCACAGGCCGGGCTGAGCAGTTGCAAGAAGTGGTGGATGAAACCCGCACCGGCATGCAGGATCAGGTGGAATGGGTAGAGCGGGTCCGCACAGAGCTCCAGGAGTTGAAGGAACAGATTCCTGAACTCCTGGATAGTTCAGAACACCCCTCCCAGCGCAAACGTCTCCAGGTCCTGCGCGGCGATCTCGAAACTATGCTGGAGGAACTGGACGATATGCCGCACCTCCAAGCCGCGGCTGCCCCCGCTTCAACAGCCTGAGCCTAGTTATCGACGCGAGTACCATGTTCGCCCACCAACGAGCGTGCTAGGATCAATCCGCTGGCAAGCTTCATGCACCCTCCTCATACCAAACTATGGATAGCTCCTTAATCCTTGTCGCCGACGACAGTCCTGATATTCGTCTCTTCCTAGAAGAGGCGGTTCTAGGGCCTGCTGGCTATGAAGTGCGAGTAGTTGGAGACGGGATGTCGGCCCTCACATTAGCGCGCGAGATCAATCCAGATGTCGTGATCACCGATTATCAGATGCCGAATCTAACCGGGTTGGAATTGGTTCGCCGAATCTGCTCAGACCTACCGCATCCACCCGTCATCATGATGACCAGCGCAACCAACGAGAAACTGGCGATCGAGGCCATGCGGGCTGGCGCCTTTGATTTTTTGACCAAACCGTTCAAGGCGGAGCTTATGCTCGCAGCTGTAGGGAGGGCGCTGGCTCAGCGACGGCGCTGGAACGAGATCATGGATGCGCGGAGCGATGCCAGTGCCACAGCCGAGAATCTGAAGCGAAGACTCGAAGAATTTGAAACCCTGACGCTCATCGGGCGCACTGTAACCGCTATGCTGGATCACAACGAAGTGTTGACGGCGGTGGTGGATGAGGCCGTGCGATTAACCGGAGCGGAAGAAGGCAGCCTACTGCTGCTAGACGAGACTACCGGTGAGCTTTACATGCGAGCCTCGAAGAATTTCGATGAGGTCTTTGCACGTACGTTTCGACTTCAAGTAGAAGACTCGCTAGCGGGCCAGGTGATTGAATCGGGTGAGCCCGTACTGCTGGATGAGCAGACCCCACAGAAGATCAAAACCTCATATTTGGTGCACTCCCTGATCTACGTGCCGCTCAATGCACGTGGCCACACGATCGGTGTATTAGGCGTTGACAATCGAAAGGCGGGGCATACTCTGACCCAGGAGGACGTCAAGATCATGACCGCCATGGCTGATTACGCGGCCATTGCGATCGAAAACGCGCGCTTATACCTCAGCTCTGAAGCCGAACGCCGAAAGCTGGAAACGATCTTGGCACGTGTCGAGAACGGTGTGATCGTGGTCGACCCTGAGAATCGACTGCTCATCATGAATCGAACCGCGCGCGACGCTTTCGGAGTGAATGGGCATTGGAATGGTCGTTCTATCACCGAAATCATCGAAGATCCTCGAGTGCTTGCTATGTTGCGCGCCTCCGGTCGGGTCTCGAAGAGAGAGGAAGTTGAGCTCGAGGACGGCAGAGTGTTCAATGCGCAACGGACCCCCATAGAAGGAATTGGGCAAGCGATCGTGATGCAAGACATCACGCATCTCAAGGAATTGGATCGTATTAAGTCAGAATTCGTAACCACGGTTTCGCACGACCTGCGATCTCCGTTGACGGCCATACTGGGTTACATTGAATTAATCGAACGCTCAGGCGGATTGAACGATCAGCAGGAAGAATTCATTCGTCGCGTTCAACTCAGCGTGAGTCAGATCACGGACCTGGTAAGTAATCTGCTCGATCTGGGGCGAATCGAGGCAGGGCTAGATGAGGCCAAGGAAAATACACCCATCGCGGTGCTGGCGCGCTATGCACTGGAAAGTATGCGAGGTGTCGCTGAACGCAAGGCCCTGAATTTGGAGTCGGATGTTCCTGAGGAACTGCCGATGGTTCGCGGAGCCCCTATACGGCTGAGACAGATGATCGGCAATCTGCTTGACAACGCGATCAAGTACACACCGCCCGGTGGGTTTGTGCAAATTGAAGGCGAGGGAGAGAGCGAGCAGGTGATCCTGCGCGTGAGAGATTCAGGTCCCGGAATCCCGACTGCCGATCAGCCTTACCTGTTTGATAAGTTCTTCCGGGCGAGCAACGTGCCGGACGATCTACCCGGAACCGGACTTGGCCTCTCGATCGTCAAATCAATCGTGGATAACCACGATGGCCGGATTTGGGTTGAATCCACACTGGGTGAGGGGACAACCTTTACGGTGGTGCTTCCCACCGCCGATCCCGTAGAGTAAGACAGCCAAATAAGTATCGCCTCCACCGGGGCGGTGAGGGAGAAACCCGGTGGAGGCGTTTGCCAAATGAGGACTGAGCGTGAGAACTCCGTCTCCGGCAATATGTTACGCCTGTCATAATCGTCCGGGGAATACCGAAAGTCAGGCTCTGGCGATGACTTTGATCCTCAGGGTGGACTCCCGATGATTCGATGTCCCGTGGTCTAATGCGTAAGCTGGCGCTCCTCGCGGGCGAAGCTGTTGTGGAAAATGGTGGGCGACACTGCTCGCGTCCTGAGAACCCGGGGTCGTGTTTACAGGATTTGGCCAGTTAAAAACTGCCTCCACCGGTGCGGTGAGGGGATTTCCCGGTGGAGGCGAGCGCCAAAGGAGGACTGAGCGTGTACGCTCTGTCTCCGATCCTATAATAGCGCCCGAGGTAAATGTCCAGTATGGATGAATGTAAGGGGACAAGGTGACGATCATCACCTGCAGCACAATATCGGGAACGGGATTATCAGCTTATGTCCAGTGACTTGAGGCGACGCCTCGAGCGGCTTGAGCGAAGACCTGCTCGAGCACAGAAGCGCCGCCCTAGGAAGGCCCGTGACTTACCGCCCGGCGAAGAACTGGAAACAGCGCAGGGTCTCACCTACCGCATCGATACCCAGTTCTCGGCTGAATTTCAGCATGGTCGGAACTCCTTGCAGGAGGTGCTGTCCTATGAACCCAGTTTGGCGGCGGAAGTCGCTAACGATGCAGGCCTCCAACATTCGAATATTCAGCGCTGGGGGTTTGTCGACATCGAGACAACCGGCCTCTCCGGAGGCGCCGGTACACTGGGTTTCCTCATCGGCCTGGGAAGCTTCCAAGCAGGGGGGTTCACGCTGAGGCAGTACTTTTTGCGTGATCCAGAGGAGGAGGCGGCAACTTTGCACTCGCTTCACTCCGATCTGGAAGGCGTAGAGGGTATCGTGACCTTCAACGGGCGGACGTTTGACCTGCCGGTACTTGAATCTCGCTACACAATCGCACTGCGCGATCGGTGGAGGCTTTCCTCCCGGCCGCATCTCGACCTGCTTTACCCCTCGCGCCGACTGTGGAGTAAGACCCTTGCCAACTGTCGGCTAAGTACACTGGAGCGGCATGTGCTTCAGGTCGAACGAACCGAAGACGACGTACCCGGAGAGTTAATTCCCGGAATGTATCTGGAGTATCTCAGGACCGGAGACGCATCCGATATGGTGCGTGTGATCTACCACAACGCCATCGATATCCTCTCCCTGGTCGGGCTTTCCTCAGTTATATTGGAGCGACATCTTGAATCAGATCCGACCGGGCTCTCCGGAGGCGAAGCTTTGGCAGTGGCCCGCTGGCACGAAGCGGCCGGCAGGATTTCGGAATCGGAGGCAGCCTACCAAGCCGCGGTGGGCGGAGCTCCGAACGACGCCCTGCGCGCTGAGGCGCTCAGACACATGACCACCCTGCTCAAGCGGCAGCACCGGAAGCCCGAAGCGATCTCTGCCTGGGAGAATTGGCATGAGTCGGCGCCAGACGATCCTTCCCCGTGCATCGAATTGGCGATGTACTACGAGTGGGACACCAAGGATCTAGCTCAAGCTCTGAAGTGGGCCGCGCTGGCCCTGGGTGTGGTAGAGAATTGGCCCAAGGACTGGAGGCGGGAACAGAGATCAGCCGAGATCAACCACCGCATCAACAGGCTTCATAGAAAGCTCAATAGCTAGCCCGTTGCGATCTCAGTCTCTTGCAGTACCGTGTGGTACAGGTGCTCGGCCTTGAGCTCTTGAAGCGTGTAGCAGGGAGCGCCTAGTCTATCCGCCACAGCGGTGGCCAGGCCCTGGTCGAACGCCGCGTGCTCCATATTGATCACTACCGATCGAATTTCCTTTTCACGAAGCCGATCTGCCACGAGCATGGCCTCCTCTTGGGGCGGCAGGTTCCCTAAAGAGACATTCCCGGCCCCATCTGTCAACAAAACCATCAGTGGCAGGACCTCCGGGTGGCTCAGTTCTTCCTTTGAAAAGGTTTCGAGAGCCAGGGTCAGTCCAGCGGATAGCGGAGTTTTCCCACCGACCGGTATGTCTGCAAGAGCATGCTGTGCGAGCTGAATTGAGTTAGTCGGGGGTAGCACAGTCAGCGCACGATCCTTCTGAAATACGACAAGTCCCACGCGATCACGGCGTTGGTAAGCGTCGTTGAGAAGCGAAAGGATGGCGCCTTTCGTGGCAGACATGCGTTCCGCCACCGCCATCGACCACGAAGCATCCACCACGAAGAGGATCAGATTAGATGCTTTTCTGATGCGGACTTTCCGATGTAGGTCGGAGGATCGTATAGCGAAAGCCACGCGCTGTCGGGTTCGATTGACTTGATGTGGAGCGGCAGCACGGAAGGTGGCATCAAAAGCGATATCCGAGGTTCGTTCGTCAGCTGGGCGAGCAGAAATGTAGCGGCCCCGCTTCCGATCCGAGCGCGTAGGCGTGCGGCGACCACTCTGTTTGCGGGTTATGCGGTCGATGGGATTTTTTAGACGCCGAGGGATGAATGCGGCGCCGACTTTCACCTTGTCGCCGCCCTCCCACCAGCGGGCACTGAGCGAGTCCACGACGGTTTGTTCGGCAGGCTTGGCCTGACCTAGATCCTTGCTATCTTGCTCGGTTTCCTGGGCTACGCCCTGGCGCTGACTTTTTTTTGGTCCGGTTCCTGCTCTTCTACCGGTTCGGCTTCTGACTCAGAGGAGCCGCCAGTTTGGGTTTGGATCTGCTCGATTCGCTCTTCGAGATCGGTCAGTTTGATCTCTGCTTGCTGGAACGGACCGCGCCTCAGACGATGGGGAAGGGCTAACTCCGCAGCTTGGGCGATGTCGCTATCATCGATCGCTTGTCGGCCCTCGAAAGCCGCATGAGCCTTTGCGGCCTTGAGGATCACCAGGTCTGCTCGATGGCCGTCGACGTGCAGCGACGAGGTAAGGGCCGCAATGGCATGCAGGTTATGCGCCTCATAGTTCACCTTGTCGACCCACTCCCTTGCATGCTCGATTTGTTGCGAAAGCTCCTGCTCGCGGTCCATCCACTCTTCCCGAAAGCCGACCGGATCTTCTTCAAATGCTAGGTTGCGTTCCATGATGGCAACGCGATCTCCCGGATCCTTCAGTCCCCGAATATCGACCGAGAGTGCAAAGCGATCCAGCAGTTGCGGCCTTAGATCCCCTTCTTCCGGATTCATAGTACCGACCAGGATATAGCGAGAAGGGTGGCTGAAGGAAATTCCTTCTCGTTCAACGATATTCATCCCCAGGGCGGCCGAGTCCAGCAGTAGATCGACCACATGATCATCCAGGAGATTGACTTCATCGATATAGAGCAGGCCGCGGTTCGCCGAAGCGAGCACACCCGGCTCAAAATGCCGTTCCCCTTCTTTAATTGCACGCTCGATATCCAGGGTGCCGACTACACGGTCTTCAGTGGCCGAAACCGGCAGGTCAACAAATGAAGTACGGAATGCCTCTGTTGGAAGCTCTTCGCCTGCAGCGGCACGTTCACGACACTCTGTGCACCAGGTCATCGGCTGCTCCGGATCGCAGCTGAAACGGCACGCTGCGACCACGTTGACCTCAGGCAGCAGAGCAGCCAGCGCGCGTGCAGCGGTGGATTTTGCTGTACCTCTCTCGCCGCGGATCAAAACCCCGCCAATCCGTGGATTAACGGCATTTAATACGAGCGCACGTCTCATGCGTTCCTGGCCAACGATCGCTGTAAATGGATATACGGGAGCCAAAATGTGATCTCTTAGTCTTAAACTCGCCCTTAGCGGGACCGCGCGGCATTATACCGCACGAGATTCGGCGACAGGTTGTCAACCCCTATC
>JBHIBY010000034.1:0-28676 GCA_046759305.1 Anaerolineales bacterium | reverse complement strand
TCTTCACAAACTGATCTTCATCTCCAAGTACCGCGACAATTCCATTCTCAGAGATGAAGTTGTTGTCTATTGATGCTCTGTGCGGGAAATGTGACTGCCCTAGAGACTCGCGGAGTTGACCGGGAGATAGCTCATAAGATGTGTCCATCTAGCAACCAATCAACCGGTTAAGTTTGACCTCCCCGGCACACTTATGCCAACCGTTGCCGAAGCCTCATAGGCCTGTCTTCAATAAGGCTGCTGATGGGATGATGGAGCCACCGTCCGGCCAGAAGTTACGGATAAACCATAATCGCGACATTATGCAGAGCTCAATGCAGGTAATGCTGTACAATGGAAGATGCCTGAGAAGAACTTCCACGGGAGTCCCTTGCGGGGGAGAGGAGAGCTTTAGAAGTTCTTCCGGCAAATCAATATTAGGCGCATTCATTCTGCTCAAAATCATCCTAAAGTCGACATAAGGTTTAGCTTCTAAGGTATCCCGATAATCCAATATCACGGTTTCCCGATAATAGTAGCAAGGAGTATTTGACATGGAGATACTAATAATTGCTGCTTTGTTAATTGTTGTTTTGGCTTCGGCAGTTAAGATCGTTAGACCGGTGGAACAAGGAATTGTAGAATTTCTTGGAAGGTATTCAAGAACTGCGGGTGCGGGTATTAACTTGATTATTCCCGTACTATATAAAATGCATAAAATTAACATAACAGAACGACGAGTAGACATTGATCCTCAATCGATTATCACAAAAGACAAATTGAATGCCGAAGTTGACGGAGTTGTTTATTACAAAGTGGTTGATGCGCAAAAATCTATTTACAACGTAAATAATTTTGAGATGTCTGTCCCTTCTCTAGCTAAAACCACATTGAGAGCCGTTATTGGAAAAATGACCTTAACAGAGGCTAACGAAAACAGAGATGAAATTAACACAAGAGTGGAAGAAATATTGGATCGGGAAGTTTCCAAGTGGGGGATTAGTGTCGTAAGAGTTGAGTTACAACGTATCGAACCTCCGCCAGATGTTCAGACAGCAATGAATCAGGTTGTGAAAGCAGAAAACGAAAAAATTGCGGCACTTGATTTGGCAACCGCAATTGAAACTCAAGCGGATGGAGAGAGGCGAGCAGAAATTAAGAAGGCCGAAGGTATTGCTGCGGCGATTAGGCTAAAAGCAGAGGCAGATGGAGAAGCCATCAAAATCGTAAACGAAGCAGCTGAAAAATATTTTGTAGGAAATGCGCAGCTACTTAAGAAGCTTGAGACCGTAAGTGAAGCATTGAGAGATAACTCCAAGATCATTGTTCCCTCCGACAGTGATTTGGTGAATGTGATTGGCGACTTGGCGGGAGAAATTGTTCCAATACCTAGACCATAAAATATACAACTGAGCAAAAACCCACGTATTTCGCGAAATCATCCACCCCCCCTTGACTGGCAGCCCTTCCTCGGGAAAGCTCAAGTATTCCGGAATTAGATCTTCCAGCTCGTCGTTTGGGGCGAACAGCAAGTATTCCATGTCATCGCCCATCGCGCTCCTGACCGCTTCGATTCTTTGATAGTGTTCCCGATCCAGCCTCATCAAGCAGAGTATGAAGTAATCTGCCGACATTGGAACCTCTGTCTCAATCGTCACTGCACCACCTCCTACCGGCGAGATTCCAGTCAATGATAACAACGCGAGTCGAGTGTATCTACCAATCTATCTTCTAGGCTTGTTTCTGTAGACGAACTGATTGATTCTCCGTAGCGCCACTACAAACTGATTTTCATCTCCAAGTACCGCGACAATTCCATTCTCAGAGATGAAGATCCTAATGACATGAGCACAGGGGTGCCATATCAAGCCCCTTGTGTTCCTTAATGCGGCCCGTCTCGATTCCCATAGCATTCGGATTTGAATCGTTGTAGGATTGCGCGTCCTGCGGCTGGAACGCCACAACCGACAATCTATGCTCATGTCTGAATCTTCAGAATCCCCCTCTCAAGATTCCGCTCGACCCCAGCGAAGGTATTCCCTTCTGCTGTTGCTCGTTCCGATCGTGCTGGGGATGGCCATCGCGGCTATGATCCCGCGCCCCGCGGTCGGTTTGATTCATCTGCGCGATGCGCTTCATGCCTTCTCGTCCGCTGATCTAATTGAGCAGATCCAGTACGCTAGAGAACAGCCCGATATCCGGGCAGTAGTACTGGTCCTAGACAGCCCCGGCGGTACCGTAATTGATACTGAAGCGGTTTATCTGGAGCTCGCGAAACTGAGAGAGCAGAAGCCGGTGGTGACCATGGCCCAGGGAGTGGCCGCCAGCGGCGCTTATTATCTGGCGGTTGGGACCGACTACATATTCGCCGGACCTTCGTCCCCAATCGGCAATGTTGGCGTGCTCTCTTCGCTCCCCCCTGCTCCAACCGTCTTTGAAGACATCGTGTCAACCGGTCCCTACAAGCTTTTTGGATCCGCGCGCGACGCGCAACTACGCCGAATGGAAGCAATCAAACTGGCATTTTATGAAGCGGTCAGTCTGGGGAGAGGGGACAAGCTTCAGATGGGTCCCGAAACGTTGCTGCGCGGCGAAATTTGGCTTGGCGGGGAAGCGCACCGACTTGGATTGGTGGATGAGCTGGGTTCGGTAAGCCGGGCGGTGGAGCATGCTGCGGAGATGGCCAAGATTGCAAACTATGAGACGGTCAATCTGCGTGATGCCGCCGGTTTACCACCTGAATTCGCATTCGGCTTCTTTTTGGAGACTCCTCAAGGCGCACTGACCCCTTACCCTCGCGAGCATGGCCTGTATCTGCTCTGGATTCCTCCTTCAAGCGGAGCCAGCCCATGAAACGCGGTGGTGTCCTGACCCTGATTGGCCTCGGACTCCTGTTAATCCCGATCGTCGGGCGCGTGCTCTGGTTCTATCGTGGATCCTATCGACCTCCCGAGATGGTTCCAATACCGTCCTTTCCTGAAATCACCATCCCGCAACCTCCGATTGAGGAAACACGGTCCCTCCCTGAGGAACCCGACCTCACCCCTTCGAAAGTGGTGCTGATCGACGCCGCGCACTCCAACCGGTTTGCTGTGTCGGAACTTGAAACACTGACGCGGGCACTATCCGCACGCGGGGCTTCAATTCAACTCCTTGATTCGAACGCCAAGTTTGATGAACTTGGTTTGGAAGGGCGCCTGAAATACGTGGGAGCATACGTAGTGGTTGCACCATTCGAATCTTTCACCGCTTCCGAAATCGAGGCTGTCAGAAGCTTTGTGAATCGGGATGGGCGCTTGCTGGTAATACTGGATCCTACACGATCGGGCTCTGACTCCTTGTTATTCGGTTTTTCTGACGAAGCTATTGGCGCGGACGTCGCCGTTGCAAACCAGCTCTTAGGACCTCTCGACCTGGCATTCTCAAACGACTATCTCTACGACTTGGTCAAGAACGAGGGTAATTTTCGCAACGTGTTTTTTGAGGCGTTCAATGAGGACCCGCTGACCAGCGACCTGGATAAGGTGACCCTGTACGCAGCCCGATCGGTCTATACGACCGACGGTACGCCGCTGGTATTGGGTGGCGAGACTGTGTTCTCATCGATCACAGATTCTGGGGGTAGCCTCTCGGCCGCCGCACTGAGCCCAAACATGAGCGCCGTGGCGTTGGGAGATCTGACCTTCCTCCAACCACCCTATGATCGCGTGACGGATAATCAGGTGTTCATTCAAAACCTGGCGGATTACTTGGTTTCTGGTGCGCGCGATGTGGCACTCGAGGATTTGCCCTTCATCTTCAGCGGACCGGTGGCAGTGATTCAAAGCACGGATTTCGCCTTGCAGGCAGAGACCCTGGCGGCGCTGCAAGCCTTTAAGAACACGCTGAGCGCAGCGGGAACCGAGTTGATCTTTCCCGAAGATCCTCCGCCTGATGGAGATCGTATCGTTCTCGGTTTGTTCGATCCAGATCCCGATCTCGATGAACTTCTGGCTGCCCTCGATATCACACTCCCCTCCGACGACCCAGATGGTCTACTACGCGTGCCCGGATATGGGGCGATCAATCCCGCAGGTATTGGGGTTGTTGGTGCGGCGCGTGAGGATGGCCAAACCACACTTGCACTGCTATCCGAAGATGAAGAGCGGTTGGTATCACTTCTTGAAACCATGAGCTTCGACCTCCTGGACGGTTGTCTCGTGCAGGGTACCTACGCCATATGCAAGGTAGGTGAGGGCGAGGGCTTCAGTGCAGATGATGATTTTGAGTTCGATCTGGAGTTCGAAGAAGCCTTCTCCGACTAGCTCACTCCTGTCGAGCACACATTGACCCAACTGAAACTCCTCATGTTTGGTCTCGGGTTAGTGGTATGCGCTGCCTGCCAGGCTGTTGATGTATCGCCCAGCGCACTCCCTGGTTCCTCGCCAACTGTTCCACCCCCTACTCCCACTCCTCCCATTCAAGTGGTTTCGCATCATCTTATTTCCGGGATAGCACCTGATGAGTGGCGAGTGGTCGGCTTAATCGAGAATCAAGGCGATACCATCGTCGGCCAAATCGACTTAAGCGTTACCTTGTTGGATGCATCGGGAGCGCCGATAGCAAGAACATCAACGAGAGCCATCCTATCGAATCTGTTTCCGGGTGAATCGGGGCCATTTTCGGCATCTTTCAAGGTCGATGGCCTTCCTGCGGAGGCGCAAGTCGAACCGCTGGCTCATGAGGAAGCCGATGCTCCGCCTTCTGATGGGCGGCTCGTCGACTCCCAGCGGCCCGAACTGGTCGCTGAGCTAAAGGAATTCTTTCTTACAGGAAACGGTGAACTGGCCGCACTGGGATTTGTCACAAATCCGGGACCTGACCGTATTTCGCTCGAGTCGCTCGCGTTCCTTGGACAGAATCCCAATGGGGAAGCGAAGCTCGTGGCGGTGATGCAGTTTGGGCCAAGCCGAATCTCGCCAGGGGAAACGGTACCCATTCTGGTCTTGGCTCCAGAGAATCCAGGGGCCATCCGCTGGACCCCATTTCATGACGGTGTGATTGCCGAGGGATCGGCTGATGTTCAAGGGACAGACACGATGGAGATTCTCGGCGATCCACAGCTTCATCTCACGGCGCAAGGCGCGCCTTTCGTGGTCGGAACGCTGTCAAATTCAGGTGACTCGGCAGCAGTTGGCTCCGTGTTGGTCAGCCTACACGACGGCAATCGACTCATCGGGCTATGGGAAATTGACACTCCACGACCCCTTCTGCCGGGAGAACAGCTCGCATTTACCGCATTTGGCTTTCCCGGAATCAGTCTACGGTTTAATGCATCCGATCCCAGCACGGTCCGTGTGGAGACTCGGGTTGAGGCCCGGGCTGCCAGCGAGGCGTCAGTCCCGGTCATACTTTCGGTCGACGTCTCTGCATTTCACTCTGTGGGTTCTGCCATCTTCCTGCGCGGCAGCATACGTAATCCCACAAGGGATGATGTGGAGGGTGCCACGGTTTATGCCGAGGTTCGATCCTCCATGGGAGAATTAGTTACTGCGGGCTGGTCTGAAGCACAGACTTTGGAGCCCAATGGCAGCGCTGAGTTCGTGTTGGATCTCCCCATTCCCGTAGCGCTGGATGCAGCTCTTGCGGAGTATGACCTGCGTGCCATAGGACTAAAGGCAGAGCCATAGGCCCTCTGATATAATCTCGCCGCCCCCGGTCCTCCGGGGTCCAGCATTACATCATTAGCGCCCGCAACCTGGTGAGATTGCGGGTGTTCACCCAAACATGGAGTTCCGTCATGGCTGAAGCAGATATTGTGGTTAAGGCGTTAGACGAAAAGGAATTGCTGCGCCTGTACCATGAGATGGTTTTAGTGCGCCGCGTGGAGGAAGAGTCCGCCCGCCTTTATCAGCAAGGCAAGATCGGGGGTTTCCTTCACTTATACATCGGCCAGGAGGCAGTTGCGAGCGGCCTGATTTCGGTGCGCCGGCCTGAAGATCGCGTTATTACGGCCTATCGGGACCACGGCGTGGCAATATCGTGCGGAATTGAGGCAAGGTACGTGATGGCCGAGCTGCTCGGCAAGGCAACCGGTTCCGCCAAAGGCAAGGGTGGATCGATGCATCTTGCCGATGTAGAACTCAATTTCTGGGGCGGGTATGCCATCGTCGGTGCCCATTTGCCGCTGGCGGCTGGAATGGCCTTGGCGGACAAATACAACGGAGACACCGGAGTCACGATCTGCATGTTTGGCGACGGTGCCACGAACATCGGCTACTTCCATGAAGCCCTGAACCTCTCTAAGGTGTGGGACTTACCCGTGCTCTGGGTGTGTGAAAACAACCAATATGGGATGGGAACCTCGGTCGAACGAGCCTCTGCAGTTGAGGAAATGCGACAAAAAGCCGAAGGCTATCAGATGCCCAATTCCAGGGTCGATGGAATGAACGTTCTTGATGTTCGCAACGCGGCTGAGAAAGCCCTGGCTCATGTTCGCGAGACTAGCACGCCTTACTTTCTGGAGGTAGTGACCTACCGCTATCGAGGACACTCCATGGGCGATCCAGAGCGCTATCGAGAAAGCGATGAAGTCGAACAGTGGCGCGAGGATGATCCGATCGGCATTTTCCGTTCGCACCTTATCGATGCCGGAATATTCTCCGCCGACGAGCTCTCAAAAGAGGAACAGCTCGTCTCCCAGGAAGTCGAAGAGGCTGTCGAGTTTGCAGAGACTAGTCCGGACCCACTGCCCGAAGCGCTTTTCGAAGATATATACGTGGAAGAGTAAATGGCCGAAATCACAATGCGAGAGGCTATCTCGCAAGCCCTCTGGGAAGAAATGGAGCGCGACGAGCGCGTCTTTGTCATGGGCGAAGAAGTCGGCTTGTGGGGCGGTACTTATGCCGTCACCCGTGGCTTTTACGATCATTTCGGAGGCGAGCGCGTTCGCGATACCCCGATTGCCGAGGGCGTGATTGTGGGTGCTGCTAATGGGGCTGCCATGGTCGGACTAAGACCGGTAGCGGAATTGATGACCATCAACTTCGCATTCCTGGCGATGGACCAGATTGTTAATGGCTCAGCAAAAATGCATGCCATGTTTGGCGGACAGTTCACGGTGCCGATCGTCATTCGCGCGGTCGGGGGAGGAGGTCGCCAGCTTGGTTCCACCCACTCTCAGACCCCGGATGCAGTATTTGCGCATTTTCCAGGCATGAAAGTCATCACGCCTGGAACGCCCTATGATGCGAAGGGGTTGCTCAAGTCTGCTATTCGCACCGAAGACCCGGTCATGTTTATTGAGCACGCCACGATGTATCAGACGAAGGGCGAGGTCCCCGAGGGTGACTACGTGGAACCAATCGGTGTCTCAAAGGTTCAGCGCGAGGGCACGGATGTCACTATTGTGACGTATTCAAAGGGTCTACAGCTGTCACTCCAGGCTGCAGATCAGCTTGCGGCTGAGGGCATCCAGGCGCAGATCATCGACCTTCGAACGCTGCGACCATTGGATTTAGGACCAGCCGTAGAGTCTCTCAAACGCACCAATCGAGCAGTCATCGTCGAAGAGGGCTGGCGCTCCTATGGGGTTGGCGCCGAAGTCGCCAGCCGATTATACGAAGAGGCTTTCGACTATTTCGACGCTCCACTTAAGCGAGTGGCCCAGGTCGAGGTTCCGCTTCCGTACAATCGTGAGCTGGAACAGATGGCGCTCCCACAAGTGGCTGATATCGTGAAGGCCGTGCGAGAGGTGCTCTGATGGCAACGGTAGTCATTATGCCCAAGTTGGGTTTCGACATGGCCGAAGGTCTACTGGTCAAGTGGGTCAAAGCAGAGGGTGAGGGTGTCGAAAGGGGCGAGGTGCTGGCCGAGATCGAAACCGATAAGGCGACGGTTGAAGTCGAAGCCGAAGTCAGCGGTGTGATACTCAAACACCTGGTGACGGAAAATTCCAGCGTTCCCATCGGTGCTCCGATCACGGTGATCGGTGAGGAAGGGGAAGAATTCGACATTGAATCGATCGAAACAGCCCCGGAAGAGATCGCGACAGAAAGCCCGGTGATTCCTGAAGCTGCGCACGTCGCTGTAGCCGAAACCGGATCGAACGGTGATGGCCGAGTACTCGCTTCGCCTGTCGCACGTCGTCTCGCAGCCGAGCGAGGCATCGAACTCGCTGCGCTGGCCGGCAGCGGGCCGCAAGGCCGTATCGTTAAGCGGGATGTCGAGGCCGCGCTACCTGCGGCAGGAGCCCCACTCCAGCCCACGGCCGAACGGGTTCGTGCTCCTGTCTCCAAACTCCGGGCAACAATCGGGCGCCGCATGACGGCCGCCAAGCAGCAGGTTCCCCACTTCTATGTAACTTCTGATTTGGATGCAGCTCCAATGATGGATCTGCGACGGCAACTGAACTCTCGAATGCCGGATGACGAGAAATTCTCGGTGAACGATTTCCTGGTCAAGGCCGCCGCAATGGCATTGAGAGAATTCCCCAATATCAATGCCTCTCTAGATGGAAGTGAGATCGTCCGGCACGGTCACATTAACGTCGGCGTAGCGGTGGCTCTCGACGATGGCTTGATGACGGTGGTTGCTAAGGACGTGGAAAGAAAACCCATTCGCGAACTATCGTCTGAGCTTCGGGAACTTGTAGCTCGCGCTCGGGACGGCAAGGTTCGCCCGGGGGATATTGAGGGGTCGACGTTCACACTCTCAAATCTCGGGATGTTCCAGGTGGATCACTTCATCGCGATCATCAACCCACCTGAGGCCGCTATCCTGGCGATTGGCAGCGTTCGAGATGAAGCCGTTGTGGTAGACGGACAAGTCGTTCCCGGTAAGCGGCTGCAGGTTACGCTATCGGCCGACCATCGAGTGACCGATGGCGCCGAGGCCGCTCGCTGGCTGCAAGTCTTCCGCCAGTACGTCGAGAACCCGGTTCATACCCTGGTTTGATCGGGAGAGCCAGCCAATTGGATTGCGCCCTGTCGGGCGCCTTTTTTTTATATTCGTGCAGCTGGTGGTTTTGCGGTACGGCCTGCCCGAGTGTAGAATTCAGCCCCACGAGCGAACGCGGGTACATGCATATGCCTGGTTTCTTCTTGTATGTATGATCCTGTTCAGCTGCCAATATGACTGAGCCGCTTCGTGTCCTGGTTGTCGATGACGAGCGCGACACCCTGGACCTTATTGATCTGACGCTTCGCACAGCAGGCTACGAAATCCACCTCGCCAGTGGTGGATCTGAATGCCTGGAGCTGCTTCGCAATGGCAGCTTCGATATCGTCCTGTTGGATATCATGATGCCGGACATGTCGGGATTCGATGTACTGCGCACCCTCAATGAAGAGATGGAAAACCATCCGCCGGTTGTCTTTCTTACTGCTAAGACCATGCCTGAAGATCGACAAGAGGGGATGGACCTGGGTGCCGACGACTTCCTTGCCAAACCCGTTACGCGGGGCTCCCTACTAGACACAATAAAGAAACACACTGGCTGAGCACGCTCCATGTGGGACGCCGAAACCAGCCTGCATACCCTCGAGGATGCTGTTGACGAGATCGAGATTTATTTGCTTTCCAAGGATGTCATCCGAGCTCGGAGCGGACGTCAGAGCCTGTCGATTGGGCTGCTGTCCTTAGCTCTGAGATGGCTTGGCCCTGCTCTCGAAGGCGACGATCGAATTCGTCTTCAAGATGTCGAATCCAGGCTGGCAACCGTACGCGATAAATGGCGCGTAGCGTGGGAGCGGAAGGCGGCGGCCGAGCTTCGTTCGCGGCTGAATTTGTGGAGGGGATACCTCACCGAATTGGAGGGACGGCCTGGCCTTGGCACTTCCTACTCCCAGGAAGTGCGGAATCGGGCCATGGCAGTTGATTTGCTGAATGCAGCAGGAATTCAGCCTGAGATAAAGACCCTAGCAGCTTCATTGGATGCTGTCGATAGTCGTTTGCGGAAACACTTCCAGTCCGGTGCTTTCATTTGGGAACAGGTCCCTGAATCCGCCTTCCCTCCCGAACCCTTTTGGTTCCTGTACGGGCGACCCCAAGGGAGCAATTAGCCCCGTTCGGTTCCTGGGCGGGCGACCACACGCGAGTCTTCAATATGGCTATGCGCAAGACTATTTCCGAATGTAGTAGCGCATGATGGCTTTCGCTTCAGAAGCATCGGCCACCTTCTGAAATCCAGCACTCTCAAAAACCTCCGGGATCCCCATGAAACTTGACTCGGGGCCGAGCCGTTTGCCGCGCGGTTTGGTCGGATAGGCTTCTACGATCTTCGCGCCCTGATCGGCGGCATATTGAACTGCCCCTTCGATGAGCATTCGGCCCACGCCCTGCTTACGATGTTCTCTATGGATAAAGAAGCAGACGATCGACCAGACATGCTGATCATCGATAGGCTTGAGCACACGCGAGCGGTTGAGGGAGCCATAATCCTCTCTTGGCGCTACCGAACACCATCCGATCGGCTCACCCCCCTCATATCCCAGGATCCCCGGGACGATCCCTGATTCCACGATACTTCTCATTGCCTTACGGTTGCCCCGATTTCCGTTTCGATCAAACTCGGAGCGAGTGATCCGCCACCACATGCACCAACATCCGCTATAGGCGCCGTTTGGGCCAAACAGCTTCTCGAAGTCGCCCCAGCGCTCTTCCGTTACGGGATGAAACTCCATTAATCCTCCAGTATCTTTGGATCCGACGCGTAGAAATGTCCCGATGATAAACTAGCCTAGATGCGAAAAATCAGGACATTGAGGAGGTGAAGGAATGGCGGAGAAGGTAATTCACGAATATAGACTGATCGAAACCGATGACGGCTACCGAATCGAGATCAAGGGTGACAAGGAGAAAATAAATAAGTGGCTAGAAGGGGGGCCACGGTCTCGCAAAGGGCGATGGATGGGCAGAGGATTCGGCCCCGGTGGCCCTCTGGGCATGATGTTCATGAAAGGACATCACGGGCCGGGAGATTTCACAATTGAGATCGAAGAAGAAGAAGACGAGGAGCAGGAATCTTCTGAAGACGGTAGCTGAGTGTTGTATTTGAGAATCTACCCTGCCTATTCGGCCAGCAATGGAACTACTAAGGTTGCTCCGAAGGCTCGAGTGCTAGCTTTCCTGCGTAAACCGTCGTAAGCCGGCTCCAAGCGCCGCGCCACCTGCGGCCGTCTGATTTTCAATCCCGCTGACTTCTACCATCTTACGTCCCCACCCGATGCTCGCCAGCACCGGGATAGCAAGCAAGACCATTGCTGCGAAGGTATTTTTAGCCAAATCATCCACGCGGATCGGCACGCTACTGAAAGCGATTGCCACCCCAAAGCCTAGCAGTAAGCCGCCTGCGAGATACGCAACGGTGGTTGCTCCAGCCTTGGCTATCACCGATCGTATTGCGGGCGCGAGCCACATCGATGGCTTCATCACGGAGTCGGATCGCTCAGGAGGCTACCTTGTACGCGTTATGGCGTCATTGCCAGAAGGTACTGATCGAAAAAGCCCACTACACGCTGCTCAAACTCATCGGGAAACTCCGTGTCAAACGCTGCATGCCCGAGGTCAGGCTCAAACCACAATTCCGCAGGCTGACCGGCTGCGGCCAAGAGCAGCTCACCACTGGCGGGCGATACCACAGTATCTTGCCCGGCCTGGAGAATCAGAACGGCCCGAGGACTGATGTCATCGATCCAGAGTTTGGCATCGATCTCCGCACTATCAAATCCCAGTTCCTGCTCCGCCCAGAACACAACTAGAGGCGCGAAAGGGAAAGGTGGTAGACCGGTGAGGGCCGTCACGCTGACAGACACCGTGTCGTCGATCGAGGAGAACGGACTGTGCGCTACGACGGCTCCAATATTCTCATTGATGGAAGCATACTGAATAGCCTCGGTTGCACCGAGCGAGGTTCCAAGCACTCCAATCATCCCTGGATCGACGTCATCTTGGCCCATTAGAAACTGATACCAGGCCTCCCAGTCCTTCATCTCATGCATACCGAACGAGATCAGTTCGCCTTCGCTTGCATCGTGAGCGCGCGTGCTGGTAATCAAAACGCCATAGCCGCTGTCATGGAGCATCTCAGCTTCTTCAAGCATTGCAGCGCGATTGGATTTGAGGCCGTGCTGTGCCATGATCACCGCCCCATTCTCGCCAGGCACATACCATCCTGCCAATCGAAAACCGTCCTCGGATGTAACTGTCACATCTTCATAAGCAAGCCCGAAATCGGAAGGCGACGTGTCGAGCGCCTCTCGAGCTTCTAGCGGATTATGGATCAAATCAAGAGCTTGGTTGCGGGCAACCACCGCCAGGGTCACAAACACTGCCAATCCAACCGCCAGGATCGCAACGAGTCCATAAACCACCCAGGATTTCATTCTGCTAGACACCTCCGCCTTTCTGCTACTTGCCAATCAACTCGATACGCGCGCCGTGCGAATGTATCGATCCTGACTGGTCCGACTGAATCGTGATCTGGAAAGGACCTTCGCCTCGACTCACTAGATGTTCTGCCAGGAGCCCTTCCTGGTGATCAGGTGCTGCGATCGCGGCCTCGACAGAGCCGACCTCAAATGCTGCTGTCTCTGCGCCTTCGAAGTCTGGACCTGGTGTGGATTCCTCCCCCAGTAGGATCGAATACCTTGCCACGCCTTCTTCGAGGTTTGTCACAAGGCTCAATATCTGCGTAATCCCAATCGCCCCGTTAGGATGGGTTGTGAGCTCAGGTTCCGTTCTCACTCTGAGTTCACGTGGATTCTCGTCTGTAATAAAGAACGGCGAAACGGAGCCCATAGGAAAGGCTGTGCGCCAGGCCAATTCCACTCCGTCAGTCCGCCGCCGACCTCCAGCAGCAGGATCGGCGATTTCGATACCGTTTCTTCGCACTCTTTCCACTACCGCGTCCAGGTCGTTCGTGTGCAGCGCGAGCCCAGCAAAGCCTTCGCCAGCATCGAATAGAAACAGGTAGTTTCCGGGACCCGGCTTGGATGGTTCCCTCAGTAGACCAGGGTCGGTTGGCGCCATCACTTCGAGATAGGTGCCGTCTGCAAAGGTCACAAGCGCGTTATGCGTTAGCCCGCCGGCATGTTCGCCGCCAAACAAAACAGTGAAGCCCAGCTTCTCGAAGTCAGCGGTAGCGACCTCAAGATCAGACACAGCAATGATGGCGTGATCAAATCTCATTATGTCTATCAATCCCGGCCGCCACAGCGTAGGGGAAGCGGCTTGTCGTGTAGATCCAAAGGATAAACGAATTACGGGGAGTCGTGAGCCGGCCAGGGAATGAGAACCCACTGTGTGTAGCCGTGTTTTTCAGCGGTGTACAAACGAGCCCCGGATGGTTGCTGGCAACCGGCTTCGTCACGAACATGGATTGTGGTCTCTTCCCAGTGTGTTGTGCGCAGCGGAGTGAAAATTAGCTGCCTGTCCTGACACAGCCAGGCCTCGATCAGATAGCCACGATCGTCGTCCGTGGTCATCCAGACCGCATCCCAGGCGATGGTCACGTCGTCCCCATTGCGACTTGCCCGCGCATTTGTTGGTGGCCTATAGAGCTCACCAAAGGGAAGCCTCGAGTAGTACGGCGGGGCATCTCGCAAATCTCCTCGGATCTCCAGGAATTCGGATTTCACCCAGCAGCGATCGAAGTACGTCCATGGCTCGACATATGCCCAGGTCCCCAGGTCGTTACGGCCCACAATGTCGACTCGTACATCGGGGTACAGCCCCCATTCGTAAAGGTATGCTGCGCCGGGCCCGTAGCGGCAATTGGACTGAACTAGTACTTTCGCAGCGATGGGCGCGAATGTCGGAGTGATGCTGGGAGTGGGGGTGAGAGACGGGGTCAACGTGATCGTCGGCGTGTAAAGAGGCGTGGGAGTGTTCGCGATCGTTGCAGTTGCGCTGGGGATCGACGTATGGGTCTCAGTTAGGGTCGGTGTACTAGTTGGCGTGTCGGTTGGGGTTGGACTCGGAGTAATTGAAGGAACTGGAGTGTTGGTTAGCGTAGGCTCGGGTGCCGCTAGCGCATCTCCCCCAAGCAGGAATCCAAGCAGCCCTCCCAGCACAAACAGGCCGATCGCCGATACTGCCATAAACCAGCGAGGCATGCTACGAATCTACGCGGCTACAGACCACTGCGCAACTCGGTTAATTCTGAGATCGCCGCGTCAATCTCCGATGCCTTCTTTGTCTCATAGATCTTGAGGTGTGGATAACGGTTCTCATCAATGATTTTTCGATAACGACGTTTTCTCCGCTTGTAGGTCGTAATTACCCACCAGATGATCGAGTTTCGGCTGAATGCCACTCGGAATGATTCTGTGTTTCCGGCCCACATCTCCTCTTGAGTGATCAATCGTCCAAACGTTCGCTTTACGGATCGCCACAGAACTACTCGGAATGGGAGATTCAGCCACATGAGATGGGTGGCCCTTGGCCAGGTGACGGCGCGCGTGTAACTGTAGTTGCCGTCCAGCACCCATTCATCGCCTTCAACCGCGCGGCGTACTCTCTCGAGGAACTCATCTCTCGGCGAAGGCGTCCAGTTGGAGCCCCAGAAGAGCGCATCAAGTTCGATGTGTGGGATGCCGCTCGCATCGGAGATTCGCCGGGCAACCGTAGTCTTTCCTGAGCAGCTCGTCCCGACAACAATTGCTCGCGGACGTCTGCTGGTCAAGCCCACGGCATTACGCCAAAAGACCTGGCAAACATCAAAGGCCCACGCATAGCGAGCTCAAAGAAGATTAACTCTTAACTGGATACGAGATTCAACGGGTCTTCGTTGCTTGTAGATGGTTTGGTCCAGATAGACGGCA
The DNA here is from genome assembly GCA_046759305.1 of Anaerolineales bacterium. Classification (GTDB taxonomy): domain Bacteria; phylum Chloroflexota; class Anaerolineae; order Anaerolineales; family E44-bin32; genus JADFRG01. The sequence continues at coordinate 13,896 of JBHIBY010000034.1, read as the reverse complement.
TGGTTGGGCTAGCTATTTTCCGCTCTCCAGAAACACCAATCTCGGACGATGGCCTCCAAGTCCCCACGCCTATTGGCCACATCCTCAAGATCGGTGAAGCGCATGATGCGTACCAGGGCGGCGTCTCCCTTGAGCAGAGGGTGATTGCCTGGGATTTCGGAGCCGCGGTGGAACATTAAGCTGACGAATTTCATGGCGCGCGGCTGGAAACTGGCAAGATTCCCCCCGTAAGCAAACGTAGGCGCGCTCCATTTAATGGATTCTTCCATGCGCGGGTCCGCTTCCATGATGATCTCACGCACTTGCATCATGGCCGCTTTAAGAGGGTGATCGAGTTTGCCAAACCACCTCACCACTTCGGGATTTTCATTGTCTGGCGTTGGCACATTTCACCATCCCTTGGCAAATTGGCTACTAATCAGTGATCTGAATGGTTGCTGTCTTCAATTGCTCTGGCCGTCCATAATCTCCCAGCCATTCTCGACTGCCGCGGCCCGGAGTCTTGCATCTGGATATACTGCCACCGGATGATCCGCTTGCTTCAAGATCGGGATGTCGACCCAGGTATCCCCGTAGGCAGCGCCTAATCGCTCAACCCCAAGTCGTTCGAAGACATGCTCGCCTTTACGCTTGCCTGTAATCAAGTCAGGTACGAGCTGCAACCTTCCCGCAACGACTCCAATTTGGGATCCGATGGCTCTCGCTCCAAGCCGCTCTCCCAGCGCTTCGATCGTCGGTTCGAAGACGGTGCTGGCTATGTACAGCTCGTCGCCCTGCTCCCTATGCTGCTTAATTCGCTCAAGCACATCCTCCCGACGCTGTGGCCACAGCACCTTATCCACCGACCAAACGGCCATATCGCGAATCTTCTCCGGAGTGGGCTCCTTGATAAGAGGCAGCGAGGCAACCAGGGACCACTCACCAAAATCCCTCATGTCCATCAGCCCGACTTTATAGAGAAAGTAGCGGGGAAGCGCCTTGGCAAGGAACATGTTGGCCAGAAGAACACTCTGGTTGTGACGCACCCAGCTGACCAAGCCTAGTGTGGGGGAGCCGGTAGAGAGCGTCCCAACTAGGTCCGAGACCACGATCATGTGGGCTGCTGGCTTTCACGATCCTGGCGACGCAAGATCATCACCAGCAAGGAAAGCGTGATCCCGTTCAATGCCAGGAACGCAAACCTTGCTACATAGCTGAACTGGACCAGCGCCCATTCGCCTTTAGTAGCAGTCCAGCCTGGTAATTCGGCCGAGAGGCTAACCTCAAGTGAATCGATGATTTCTTCGCTCACATACTCTTGTCGTATGTCATGCAGTGCCAGGAACTCGCCGAGCGAGAGCGCCAGTACAAAAAGGCTGGCGGTTAGTGTAAAACCGGCCAATAGCCATATCTTTTTCACGGCTTACCTCCTTAAACCACGCCCCTATTCTAGATGATCCACGACCTTTGGATTTCGACTATCATCCCCCCATGGCGAACATTAATCAATCGCGAAGCGCGCGCAGTTGGGTGCTCGCTCCACTTGGCCTAGCGATTGCTGCCGCGTGTTCATCCCAATCACTCCCTACTTCGCTTCCAACCACAACCCCGGACATACCTATCGAGTACACCTTTAGGATCGTCAACGCCTTCCCCCATGACCCGGGTGCCTTCACCCAGGGCTTAGCATATGAAGGCGGCTATTTGTATGAAGGCACCGGGCAGCGCGGCGAGTCCACTTTACGAAAAGTAGATTTAACCACTGGTAGGGTGGCTGAATCCATAGCATTGGATCCCGAACTGTTCGGCGAAGGCATTGCCCTGATCGATAACCGCATTATTCAGCTGACGCTGACATCTGGTCTCGGGTTTGTCTATGATCGAGGTACCTTTTCGAGGTTGGAAGAATTCAGCTACACACCCGAGGGTTGGGGGCTTACTTATGATGGCCATCAGCTGATCATGAGCGATGGAAGCCCCGAGTTGCGATTTCTGGACCCGGAGGTCTTCAACGAAACTTCACGGATCAAGGTAAGGGACAGAGGCGAGCCTGTTCAATGGCTCAATGAGCTGGAATACGTGGAAGGTGAGATCTTCGCCAACGTTTTTCAAAGCAACAGGATTGCGCGCATTTCGCCTGCTACAGGCGAAGTACTAGGGTGGATCGATCTTTCCGGACTCCCGGGAGAAGAAACGGGTTTGCTCAACGGGATCGCTTACGATGCCGAAGCTCAGCGGCTCTTTGTTACGGGGAAGAATTGGCCCTGGATTTTCGAGATTGAGCTTGTCAGGAAGTAGCCGAGGGTCAAAGTGCCTGCTCGATATCATCCCAATTCGCGATTCGATCACCATCCCAGGTCGAGTTCCACCGCTGACTTAGTGCGATGGCCCGCTTGCCCTGCTCTCGAGCGATCTTGAGATATCTCATTTGATCATCGATGAGCAAGTCGTACGGATCGGTTCTGAGCAGCTCCTTCTTGCCTTCGCGTCCCAAGCAATGCAGCTGGGCAATGGGGAAACTCCACTCCGATAGCCACTCTTGAGATACCTCTGCTACATCCGGTGGTCTCGCCGATGCATAACGTACCTCGTGCCCGCCCGCAACAATCCAATTCACACCTTCAGCAGCACCTGGCACTGGCGGGATCTCGCGGTGAAAATCCAGGCTCGTAAAGTAATGCTGCAAGTCGATCCCAGGGAACATCACACGCAAATCCTCAACGGAGAAATCGGTTGCAGGCCCTTCCCTCCGCTCCAATTCAGCGAAAGTGTCCGACAGCACATCGTTAAATTCGACCAATATTTTCATTCGTTTCTCCCGTGGGTCAATCCTGAGCCTGGGCCTGGGGTCAGGGCATAGGGCTTGGCATCTTGTAGGCAGTAGTGCCCCAATGAAGAATCGGACCCCAGCCCCCCAGAATGGGGTTATTCTGTCATAAGTAAACCTAATCGCGGCCTATGCGCCGCCGCTGACGACAACAAAAGCAGCAAAAGCCGCTAGAGGCAACGATCGGGTTGACCCGCAGTACTAGTTTCTCGAGCTTCGCTCACCTCTCGCTCTCCTCACCGGTAGTCCTCTCGAACCGGATGGAAAACGTCAATAACCTTGCAGTCTGTAAGGGCTCGGCCAGAATGCTTGGCGTCGGGAGGGATCAAAGCTACAACTCCGGGAAGCATAACTTCAGTCGCGCCGTCAACCGTCAACTCAAATTCCCCATCTGTCAAGATCATTATTTGTTCATGCGGGTGGGAATGCTCAGGAAATGGTGAGCCGGCGCCGATTTGCCAAATGGCGACGCTCATTTTTTCGGAGTGGAGAAATCTTGCGAGATACCCGGGGAAAGGTTCGACTGTGTCTATTGAATCAAGGGCTACGAATGCCATATGGCTAACCTCCTTAGCCGATACTTACTCACCTCCAAACGCTATCTCGTAATCCTTCATTGCAGCTACGATCACCTCCTCCGCGTGCTCTCGCCCATAAGCCGGCCCAATCGAGACGTCCGCAGGTTGATCCGGCAACACTTTGTAGGTCTCGAAATAATGGCGCAAACGGCTGATCTGGGCAGAGGGAAGATCGTCGAGGGCTTCGACTTGCGACCAAAATGGATCGTTCTCGAGAACTGCGATGATCTTGTTGTCCGCCTCGCCTCCATCCAGCATCGGTAGGCCGCCGACCACTCGGGCATTGACAATGACTTCCGCCCGTTCGATCGGTCGTTCGCTCACCACACAGATATCGAGGGGGTCCTCGTCGCCACGCTGTGCTCCTTCCATGAGCTCTCGCACTCGCTCTCCGCAGTAGGTGCGCGGGATAAAGCCATAAAGCGTTGGAGGATGGGAAGAAGAGCGGTGCGGTCTGTCGACCTTCAAGTATCCGGTTTCCTTATCGACCTCATATTTCACCATGTCGAACGGTCCTGTCTCGATGTACACGTGCACCAGGTTGGGCGGATCCGGTCCAACATCAAGGCCGTGCCAGGGGTGGGGCCGCCAACGGTAAAACGGGCTTGGAAATGTCATTTCACGGGTGCCCTTCTACTGAGATGTCATCGTGATATACGGGAGAGACATTGCCGTTCTCGTTCATGTACTGAACGCTAACATAATACCCAACCCAATTAATGACGATATCAATTAGAAACACCTTGTGCGACGCGTACGGCTCCCACTCAGCCTCCGTCAGCTCGTACTCGCCGAATTGTCGACTGCTGGCAAGCTGTCAAGGTGGTGAGAAGACTGAAACCTGTAAATGAGTGGTATATTCTTGCAGTTCTCATAGGGACTATTCAGAGGCGATAGCTCGCCCCTTCACTCGTAAGGCTAGAAGGGTAACGCATCTGGCACCGAAATTTAGAATTTCTAATAGGAGGCGGTGAATGACTCGCTATTTGATTGAAGTTCCTCATGAAGACAATAAGGATGCCTGCAATCAAGCGGTTCAAGCGTTCATGGAAACTGGTTCCCACTTCATGACCAACGCAGATTGGGGATGCGGCGATGGCGAGCACAAAGCCTGGTTCATAGTGGATTTGGACAGCAGGGACCAAGCAAAACAGCTATTACCTCCACTGTTCCGCGAGAATGCCAAAGTCATCGAACTCCAGAAATTCAGCCCAGCGGACTCAGAACGCACCATTCAGGAACACGGAGAATAGCACCTATTTCAACGCGCAATATGAACATGAGGACGGGGCCGCTTGACTGCGACATCGAATGCCGAGATCGGCGCTTCCAATTGAGCCGTGTGCCATTGGCTCCCCCCATCCCAACAGACTTCGATCTTTGAAATGGCCCCCTCGCCGCTCCAGGCGATACCGGCTATCTCCATTGTCCTATCATCATTCCACACTGATTCGAGAATCAAGGAGCGCACGCGGATGCGTCGAACTGGCTCGCGGTTTAGCTGAAATGAGGCGCCCCCTACATCATCGAATCCCTTAATCAGGCTCGACCCATTACTCAAGCTCGATGTTCCAGATCCCCGTACACTCGGGCAGCGTAATTGATCCATCAACGATCAATTCGCTCACCATCTCCTCCCCAAAGAAGAAGCTGACGATATGTTCCGCCTCTTTCGATGATTCGAAGCGATAGTCCGTCCGGATCCAGGAAGACGCGAAGCCTTCCTGTTCGAGAAACGAATAGTAGTCCAGGAGATTATCGGGCGGCTGCGGAGATGCATGCCCGGTACCGAGCGTCTCCAAGATGATGATGCGGCCTCCAGGCCTGAGTATGCGCCTCATTTCCGCTAAGCCGCGGGCCAGTTCATGCTTCCATGTATCCATGTGCCAAACAACCAAGTACACGACACTCCATCCGGAAATCACGACATCAGCCGACTGCGCGGCAAGGGGAACACTTCGATGGTCCGCGGCTGCCACGCTCCAATTCCGGCTCCCATCTCCCTGCAGTTTCGCAGCCGCTACCTGAAGCATATTGGGCGAAGCGTCAAAAGCGTGGACCGATTTGGCGGCCGGTGCGAGCAAGCGTGCCAGCCTTCCGGTTCCGGCCCCAAGCTCGACTACGTCTTTTGCGTCAAAGGAGGTAATTCCATCCAGGGCGCGAGGGATATTGGACTCATGGTCCTCACGTGAGACCAGCAGCTCGTACTGATCGGCGTGTTGGGCGTAAATCTCGCGGTGCTCCGGTGTCTGATTCAATCTAATCCCTTCTTGCCAAGACGAGTTCCATGACTCGTTCATTCAGCAGGTCACACTCATCCGGCAAGATTGGGCCCTCCAACTGCGTTTTCACCGATCTCTCCCGAAAGTATGGAGGAAGGTTTTCGAATACCACGCTGGCTCCCCCATAGTCATCAGCCGATCCATAGCTCACCTTGCCGATTCTGTGCAGGAGGATCGACCCAGCGCACATAAGGCAAGGTTCAAGCGTTGTGTACAACTCCATCTCGCGTGCCGAGGCCCAGAGTTCAGCCGGTACAGCACGGATCGCCTCCATCTCAGCATGTCGAGTTGCGTCAAACTCTGGGACCAAAATCGCGTTCCGCCCCTCTGCTATGACCTCGTCGTCCAAAGCGATGACTGCGCCAATGGGAAGGTTACCTTCCCTCTCTGCCAACAAGGCCAACTCGATCGCCTGCTGTATGAATTGTGCGCCTTTCATCGATGCTCCTTAGATCACTCCCAACTGCAGGAGCTCGTCTTCCAGCTTACCGATGCCGCTGGTATGGAAAGCGTGCATCCCAACCTGTTTGGCCGAATTCACATTGAGCTCCAGATCATCGAAGAGGAGCACATCATAGTCTGCCATTCACAATCCTCCTAAATTGATTATGTGTTGGAATAGATTCGGAACACGTTGGGGCTAGGTCGAATGCATTCCCAGCGGTAGGAAATCAGCCATGGGTTCATCATAGTCGACCGGGAAATACTCGCCGCTGGCGACGTCCAGTTGATAGTCACCCTGATAGTCGCTAGCCATGATTCGCTCAAACATGTCCAGCAGCCGGTCGAGGTCATCCTCATCCAGCCTACCCTCGGGTGTGACTGCAACGTGAACAACCTCCGCCCGCCCGCGCCACGGGAGATCATTTGAATGGTGTTCCATCATCGATGTGATCACCACTGCATCGTCAGCAAACGGCACCCGATAGGAGAGCTTGTTGATAACCTCCGTCGTATTCTTGCCAAAGATCACGCAATTGGAGCTCAGGTCGGCGCCCACAAACTCACCAATAGTTTTGTGGGCTCGCTCGTAGATCTCAGTGCTCAACCGTGATTTGAATCCCGTGCCGCGATGCACACTTGAATAAAAGGGCATAAATCGGGATAGCTCGTTCATCACATCTTGAAGCGGGGGTGTGCTGGCCGCGTTGTCTAAATTGACGTATGGGAATCATCGGCCGTCCAATAGAGGCACCTGCTCATCAATGCCGAGAATACGTTCACGCAGATTGATGGTTCGAGATGGAGTGGTCACCTTGCTTCCCTCACCTGCAAGTTCACGAATTGTAAACCCCTAGCTATCGGCTGGCTCGACAGTCGATGCCCACCATATTCCTCGAGAACCTTCTCCCAAATTCATGAGCAGTTTGCGCAGGGGAGCGGGCTGCAGATTGTGCTCCTCGAATTCAGATGGTGTGAGCCAGAAGAACTCGATGTAATCCTCCAGAGATTCCGAGGGTCGATCCACGCCGAGCTCGGGGGAGGTGACCTCAAATAGGTGGTTGATTTCATGATTGAGCCCATTGGCGTCACTCCAAGCATGCTCCACCGTCCCTAAGAACCGTCCAACTGTCACTGGGATCCCAAGCTCCTCGTCTAATTCGCGTGCAAGCGCCTGTTTCAAACCTTCCCCGACTTTCACGTGACCCCCGGGAAGGTAGGTATTGCTCGCTCCCTTAGTATGTGCGATCAGGAATTTTCCTTGGTTCACGATTGCAGCTCGTACGAGCAGTTCTAATTCCAAATCGTTCTCCTCAGCCAGAATACTGCGGCTCGGCTCCAAATAGCAGAGTGTCGCAGCAAGTTCAAGGTTTGTATTGAGCAGGATTGGAAGGACTCACCGCGTGGGTCTTGCTCAGGACTCTTTTTCGTCGGTTTAGGCTTTGGCGACTTGATGTACTCGTAGCTGATATCCAAATACTGCCTAAGCTCATCTGTGTTCTGCAGCAGCTCGTCCGGAACCGTGACATATTCCTTCATCGTCGCTCCGTGCTGTACGAACAATGTGGTCTTGTATCTATCTAGAAAAGCCTCCCGATCCTCATTTGGCAGTCGAAGTCCTATGGATCCAGTCCTATCGAGGCGGGTAAACATATGCCCGTTCAAAGAGGTGTAGGGCAGAGACTTCCCGGGATGACTGTCCAGTGATACTCCCATTCCTGCATCGTAGACTCCTATGAATGAACACGCAGCAGCAAAGCTCAATAGTCTGCTGGAGAAGCGAGCCTACGCGACCGCTTCTTGCTCAGACAGATACTGATCGATAGCTGCGCCTAGCTTGCTAGGGTGAAAATCGAAAGGACCTAAGCCGCCGTGGTAAACGACCCGTCCATCTAGTCCTATCAGGTACAGCCGCGTCGGCCAGGCGGCATATGCTTCGTTGACCCTGTCATCCATCCCGTCAACATAAGTTCGAATCCCATACTTCAACGAGTCCTCACAAACGCCAGCGGTGGCTCGGCGCTCTTGAATTGACTTTGGGTCATAAATATCGGACGCGCTCTTGAATCCAGCGACCTTCGTGATCGTGCCGAGTGGTTGTTTGCCTAACCACCAACCGTCTCTGGGATGGGCCTCGCGAATGTAGATAGACAGGAATTTGATGTCCTCGTGGTGTTTGTGATAAAGGTCTCGGAGACTGACCGTCCCCTTCACGTAAGGTGGTCAGGTAAAGCTGCCAAAGACTAGCGCTACCGGCTTTACGCCTCGAAATTCAGACAAACGCACCGGGTTCTCACCGTTCACGTCTCGCAGTACAAAATCAGGCGCGAGATCACCGAGCTTTGGAGCATTTGAATCGTATCGCTGCTGCCAGCGAGTTGCTTCTTTACTATTCTTGATAGTCTCAGGCATCTTGGTCCAAGTATAGGAGGCGTCCGGGTGAGAAGTGCATGACGAAGATCACGCCTCATGGCGACGCCAATCCGGTTATCTAATCAGCAATGTCGAGGGCCGTCTTTCTTTCCTGTATCGAGAGTTGAATAAGCTCTCGAATCGAAGCATGCCCCGCCTGCTCGATATGTTTCACCTTCACATGGCGCAGCTTCTTGCCAGTTCCTTCCAACAGAGTATCGGGGTCTGGCAAATCAACACCATAGTAGAACCCAAGATTGACCCTACTGCTCTGGGCAGCGAGGTAGCAGAAGTGTTCGGACATCTTCTTAGGTCCGACACCGTATCCCACAATTTTCTGCTTGAGCCACGGGACCTCAACGACCTCTGGATAAATCTCGATAATGAACTCACGAAGCTTCCGAGCAATCGCCTGCACCTCGGGGCTGGAACTGCCCATCGCCTCATCAAACGTACCGTGCGTATCGATGGTCTTCATGCAAGCCTAGGAGTTGGGTCTCTTGCGGGCTCGATGTGGATCACGACATCTGTGATCGGAAGCGTCGATTCCAACAAGCGGTCATTGACCATATGACCTATAGCATGCCCGTTCATCACAGAGATGTCGCTGTCCACTTCGACGTGGAGGTCCATGAGATAGCCCAAGCCACTTTTTCGAATGCGGCATTTCTCGATGGCTACCACTCCATCCACCGACGAGGCGATCGCTATCACTTCCCTTTCCACATTGTCAGAAACGGATGCATCCATCACCTCATCCAGCGCAGGGCGGAGCAAGCGAATACCGTTTGCGAGAATGATCGCACAGGCAAAAAGCGCGGCCCAGTCATCTGCCGATTCGTACCCCACTCCGCCAATCAGTGCGATGCTGATACCCACAAATGCTGCTAGCGATGTGGCGGCATCGGAGCGGTGATGCCAGGCGTCGCTCCTTAGCGAGCTGCTCTCCAGGTCGGAGCCAACGCTGTGCATCCTCCGATACAGCCATTCTTTGATGACGATAATGATCGCGAGTACAGGCAAGGTAAACCCGGCAGGCGCTTGCTGTGGAGACAGGATCTCCCTAGTCGCTTGCACCGCGATAAGGATGGCGGCTCCAATAAGGAATAGAGACACCGCCATTCCTGCCAGGGACTCGGCCTTGCCGTGGCCGTATGGGTGATTGAGATCCGCAGGCTTTGAGGAGAACTGGAGGCCGCTTAGAACAATGAGCGATGTGAAGATATCGGCAGTTGATTCAATGCCATCCGCGATCAGTGCGTAGGACGCGCCGAAAACTCCGGTTGAAATCTTGATCAGTGCCAAAACAAGGTTAATTGCGATGGCGCTGCCGGCGATTCCCAGTCCTGGACCTATCGATTGCATACGGCGATTCTATATGCAATCTCAAAATTAGGACTAGCGGTAGGTAGTCCTGATTATTGCGCCAGAGTCCTCCTATTAGTGGAAAACCACAGGTGAGTCTGCTTCGGGAGCTTCTCTTTGGAGGACTGAATTCATCATCAACCTTCAGGCGTGCACTTGGGCGGAGGAGTAAATACGATGAGGATTTCGTTGTTTTCCTCGTCGCTTTCTTCAATTTCGTTCTCAGAGTCGATAGTGGCAGGAATACTTCCCACAGGGCCCGATTCGAAATCAGCTCTCACCTCAACCTGCTCTCCTTGAGAGAGACTGTCGACTCGAGAGAGCTGATCCCACACTTGAATTTGAAAGCTAGCCGCGTCACCTGCTCCGATGTTCCTGCCCCGCATGATCACGTAGCCGGGTCCGCCCCAAGGACAGCTCGATGTGTATTTCACAACCCATGTGTAGTCCATCACAAGATCAGGAAGCTGTTCGCTCGAATCAGAAACGAGCGGTGTATCCACCTCTGCAGGTTCAACTGTTACGGTTGGTGGGTCTGCCTCTGGTGTAGAAACGCAGGCTGTAGTTGCCAGAACAATGAGGCTTAGAGCAATAGCAATCTTCACGATTACTTCCGTGCTCGATACGTCCCGATGATCATGTTCCGCCGGACTCGGATCTTGTTGTCAAATTCCAGACCGCCAGCGAGCCGCTCCGCCTGCTCCAGGACTTCGGTCGGCAGCCTTGTGCTGGAACTCCAATTTTCTTGCTGGATCTCGGATAACGTCCATCTCTGCTCAAATCCTAATGCTGGGTGCTTTCAGGGCAATTTCAGAGAAAAACATTTAACGGCGATCGCCAATGCGAGGAGGCCGCTTGAGCAGCAAACTGCTGCAATATCAATTTCCGGAAGGGTCGCAAGAAGCGATCCTAGGGCACCGGGGGCCACTTCTAACGCGTTTAATGCTTCTTCAAGATCGAAGTTGTATTCCGGTGTGCTTGAGGTCAACGATCAGCTTCATATCGGTTTCAGCCGGGCTATCTTGGTTATCTCGTGAATGGCGGCCTCTGCTTCCTCCCCTAGCTCTTGCCGGGTCTTCTCAGCTCGGGCGTACACGGCTTCCTCCTGTGCGAGTCGGGATTCGGCCTTCGGCGTATCGCTGTAGTCGTTGTATCTGTCCCAGAACTCCCGCAGCTCGGGTACGGTTCTGGCATGGGAGAAGAAATCGAATTCATCACTGCGTTCCAGCGCAAATACCTCACGCGCCAAAACCTCCGCTATTGCCTGATCCGCATGTTGAACATCTTCATTCTCATCTGTAATATCGCGCTTTGGCTCGGCGAACATGACTTCACCGTCTCGTATAATTTGGACAGTCGAAGGCTGCGGAACCGGGTGAATATCAATTAGCTTACCCTCCGGTCGAAGCAAACGATGAATTTCTTCAAGGGCATGGACCATGCCCTCGTGCTCCATTCAACACAATGACCAGGATAGAATTACCAGGTCGAAGATTGAAGGCTCGCTGGCGGCTGCAAAGTCCTCGAAGGAGGTATTCAGGATGTCAACCCGGCCGGCCAGCTCATCCGGCACACTCTCTTGTGCTTCAGCAAATGATCTCGTGAAAGGCTCAATGGCGGTGACATGTGCGGCTCGGTCAGCATAAAGCCAGGTAAGGCGCCCGTCGCCAGCGCCAATCTCAAGCACATACTTACCTTCGAAATCAGCGTATTCTAATAGTGCCCGCGTCTCGTTGTTTTCTGGATCTAAGATGACTGTCATGTGGCTTCGTCCCCTCAACCTTGCGCTATAACAAGAGCCTTAACTCCCGACATCAATCGAGGCCGCAGGCCAAGTACCGTTAGTATCGAGGTCCATGTACACGCACACGACCCCGTATATTCCGGGCTCAAGGACATATTGGCGATCATATTTGTCTCCCCGTACATCGCGTCCGCTCATGCCAATTACCCACTCAGGCTTATGCGTGAAGGCGCCCGGCGGGCTAAAGTGCGACAGGAGGTCTGGCCAGGTTTTGCCTTGCTCGAGACGGTAAAGATCGACAATAACGTACCCTTCAGCTTGATTCTCGAGGTCGACAACCATTGAACATCAATCATAGGCGCAGAGGAAGACTTCTTTCTCTTCGAAAGAAGCGACCTGCGCAAGCCGTACAATCTGCGCCAGGTACGTCTCTGCATTTTGCACAGTCCACCCTGCTTCCTGGGTCTGATCTGCGCCTGCCCACTGCTCCGCGATTGAAGGCTGGTTATCCGGAGAAACACTGGCCAGAGCCGCGACTAGATCGCTAGGAAACCTGATGAGCCATGGGCCACCGGCCGGACCTTCAGCGACAGGTTGATATCCTTCAATCAAATCGCCGAAGTCCCTTCCAACAAGCTGCGAATGAAGTGCTCCGACCTGAAGAGGGTCGAGGCCGTCCACGTTGATGCCTTCATAAGTACCCAGCGGATAGTCAGAAGCCACAATCTCGTCAGCGTCGGTGGATGCTGCAACGATCAGATCTGCTAGAGAACTCATTGGACACTCTCCTTGCTACTCACCATGTACCGTCTCGAGCGCCGATTGGGGCTCCAAGACGGCGAGGCCGACGCCGGGAATACTTATTATGATCGATTCACCTTCGGTCGTGAATGCAAGCGGATCCGAAACCGAAGACCGTGTCCCACCACTGAAAATACGTGCAAGGTCGCCACTTTGGGAGTTGACATGAAAGAGGTCGATGCCCGTCGATCTACCAATGTCAAACTGAATCAACATATAGACCTGATCGTCCAAGACCAGGAGCTCAATGGCGCGTGAACCGAGGCCGGCGATCGAACGTTCCCACCGCAGCGAACCGTCAGCATCAATTGCGATCAAGCGCTTGTCGTCCAAATCCGTATGCGCCACGACCACTCCGCCTCCAGGCAACTCAATCAAGTTCCCGGATCTCGGGAAACCGCTGGGCAAACTGCCGAATAGATCAAGCGATCGAGATTCCGCATCGAGGCCGTAAACCCCGTCCGCCGCGTACACAAAGGGATGATCGCTGGCGACAACTCGGTGGCCGCTTATCGAATCCGTCCAGCGTGTGGCGCTTCCCTCGTTAGCCAACCAGATGCCACTCCTGTCGAGCAGGATAAGACTGTCATCAGTCTGCGCCCAATCGGCGATTCCCGTAACTGCATCCTCGTGCCATAACTCCTCACCAGAATGAGAGATCGCAGTTGTTCCCGATCGAGAAGTCGCCACTAGTCCTCCAAGCGGGAGCGGGATCAAGTCATAAAAGCCCGCCGATTCCATCTCAACGCTCCACAGTGGTTCGATCGTCGAGCCGGAATTGCTGCTCTTGAGATCGGATGTGCCGTAGGCCTCAATTGCCCCGCCACTCCGATTGACGTAAATGATGCCTCCCTCGACATCCAACAAGACACTGTTTGGTGTGGTGGGTAGAGTGCGGCTCCAAGCGGTTCGGCCGCTTTCCATGTCAAGCGCGATGATTTCTCCAGCGTCTAAATGCGCGAGCAGCTCATCATCAACAACCCCAAGCGGCTGAAACGATGAAGCTGCGCTCAGGTGCGTCCACCGAACACCGGGGAGCGCTGCCATGCGTTCGCTCCAGATTGTGGCTGAAGGCGGTTTCCAGCCGGATCGGCTCGGATCAACCGACCAATAACCCGGTCCGGGCGTGTTTGGCATGTGGATTCGGATCTCGAAGTGAAGGTGCGGAGGTGATCGGGGGTCACCGATGTTTCCGACTTGATCCCCCCGCTCTGCGCACTGGCCGGCACGCAGCTCGACACTCGGTGGGTCCAAGTGACCATACAACGAGTGAATTCGTCTTCCATCGCGAAATGTGTGCTCCACGATCACAACGCCCTTGTCCGCTCCCCATCCGTTGGGCTGAGCATAAGTCACCCTGCCATGACCGATGCTATAGACCGGCTGCCCGAAACTTGATGTTCCGACTCGCCAGTCTTCGCCTGTGTGATAGCCGTCGTAGCGACCCCGGAACCGCCCGAAGTCGCT
>JBHIBY010000033.1:0-29245 GCA_046759305.1 Anaerolineales bacterium | reverse complement strand
GTTTTGTTACTGGCTGGATGCAGTAGAGCGTTTGCCGAGCCGACCGCTACGCCCACTCCAATCCCGCCAACATACACCCCCACACCGTCGGCTTCCGATACCCCCACTCCTTTTCCCGCCCCGACAGCTATTCCTGCCCCTGAAATGCCTTTTTCCGTGGGTGGCTTTCAACTGCAAATCACTTCTGTCAGCCTTGGGACTGCCATGTTTGCTCCTGCCGGGATGGCCGAGGATGAAACCTTGCTCAGCGTTGAGGTCGAAGTGCTTTCCGGTAACCCGGAAGCCGTAGCCAGCACCGACGGTGAATTTGATGTCTGGACCACGGACGACAGTGGAAGAAGGAATAGCTCAAGGGCAGCTATGGCGACGAAGATCGGCGACGATAAGATTCAGGCCATTGAATGGCTCTTTGGTGTGGTTAAGGGCTCAGAATTACTCTACCTGCACTTTCCAGGTGGAGTAACCGTTGACCTGTCTCCACTTCTACCCTGAATGACCAAGCATACGCCAACCAAGTTGTGACAGCGGAGGGCGCCGCCCAACCAGCAAGCCAGCGGTATCTATGAGAAACCGATGACATGCTTCAATATAGAAGGAGGAAAAGTCATTTGGCCGAATCAAATGAGACGGATCACGTAGATGTCAGCAAGAAGGATGATAGGCAATCGAAGGGGTCCTATGTTTCGGATCAAATTCTCTCGGTCCTCTTCCCTTTCCTAGCCTTGTGGTATGGGCCGAAGTACCTGCTGAAAGGCGATTATCCAAAAGGGATCGTCATCTTGGCGATCTTTGCCATCGAACTATACTTCATCCTCTCGCTCAGCTCTTAATAATTCGGGTTCCGCAAGTAACAATTCATCAAACGATTTCTTATCCCCATTTTGCTGGCTGCTTCCACAGCGCAAAGTCGCCAAGGGAAGATGTTTCGCATGCTGGCAGCGCAAGTTCAGCGATGTCGAACCAGGAGAAGCCAACTGGAACTTGGACCTTCTGGATGCGCTTGTATGACCACTTCTGTGTCCGCCCTGAGCTGGAGCGTAGGAAGCGCGAGGAGTTGAACAAGATTTTAATTGAGCTTGCTAAGCCCATACGCGATTATTTTGTGCACGTGTGTTCAACGTCGCCGTAAACACTGCCTTTAATGGAGATATCATAGCTTGCGATATCTCCATCCTTGTACGTGACCGTATACGCAATATTGTATGTGTTTCCAGTTTGAAAGTACTCAACAGCAGACCCGCCCGCGTCTATGGTGACCTCTGAAGGAGTTCCTGAGAATCCGGAGGGTGTGAGATCATGCGTGCCATGATAATCCATCCCCTCAGCGGGAAGACTTATCACAACACTATATAGAAAGTCGGACCTTCGGCTTCGATGAGTTGCTGCCACGCTGACGACCAGCACCCTCACCAGTGGCATCATCATACATCAGCTTTGAACAGTCTAAGCGAGCTATCGGACACTCGAATATTAATATTGCGTCTATCCATAGCTAGATGACTCTGCTGTGCAACATCATGCTTCTTGAGCACCGTCATTACTATGATGTTGCAGTACACGATGCAAGAGCATCCAGATTTGCGAGAGCTTTGCCGGGTCAAACCACCAGAGCTCAAGCAATCCAATGACCTTCCAATTGCTGCCCAAGTCGGAAACTAGATGTGCTGTTGTCTCAAGAGTGCCCGATCTATTGAACGAAACGCCTACGCGAGCGCTTCGGTCTCAGGTAGCCAGCTTGCATTCGAACCCCGTTCGGGCAGGCGCCCAGGGGCGCAGCTCGCCGGGGCGAACGGCCTAGGACCTTCAGGCCTCCACCCCTGCATGCAAAAGGAACTCAACCTACGAATCGCGGCGATAGTAGAGGAGCCAATGAGTGAATCCGCGATTGCGTCTCCTGCGATTTCGCATTAGGGTGGATCATGTGAAGAAATGCACAGTTATGTCTATTGCCTGGCGATTCCGGGAGCGGCTCAGCTCGCAGTTCTCTCTGCTCCATTCTCGGTGATCCTAAAGAACCCAAGCGTACGCCACAGCAGCCGCATCAACGAGTGCCCAAAATCGGGGTTCAGGAATTGATTCGGGCAGCTTCCCGGGATCACCGTGATCCCATTCTCTCGGCACATCTGGACTGCTTCTTGCGACACACTGGTGATGCCGCTCGCCAATCCAAGCTTGGTTCCCATCATACAGTGCATCCAGACATGTTGGACACCCAACTCAACACAATGCTGCACAATTTGCTCAGTGACCTTGGGGTTCGCTAGAATGAATACGCCATCCGGCTTATCGGGAATTGAGCGCAGGTCTGGGTAGCACCGATCACCTTCAAATACGGAAATTCGGGGGTTGACCGCAGCGACCTCATACCCGGCCTCCTTGAAATTCCTGTAGCCCTGATTGCATCCAGTCTCGCGCTGATCCGATACGCCAACCACCGCGATCCGCTTCAGCGCAAGGAAATCGTTTGCAAGCTCTTCGATTCTCGACATCGTTGTTCCTCCAGGGCAGCGGGAGTCAGTTCACGCTAGCATCGCGATGAGATCACGATCTCTCGATTCTGTCAGGTGATGATTGACCCTTTCTACCGATGCTGACATCACTCGAGCAACGGGTCCGCGGTGGGACTCAATTAGCCTGTATTATTCGCTTCGTTCGATGCCCATCTCCCGTATCTGGATGGTGGTTCCCCCCCTAGTCCCCCTGACGGCAGCGATAGATGTCACACCGGATTTGGGACACTTCACTGACGGAGAGCGCGGTATTCTCGAATATCGAGGCTATCCCATTGCGCAGTTGGCAAAGGAGAGCACCTTTCTCGAGGGGGCCTACCTCATCATCTTCGGAGAGCTGCCCACCCAGCAGCAGCTGGACGAGTGGGTTTTCGACATCACCCATAACACATTCCTGAAGGAGCAGGCGATCGCTCGCCCTCGCCAGGTATACCTCGGTGAACGCGAGCTGGACTTCGTTCCAATCGCCAAACGTTGACACGCAATCCCTCCTTGTTCACAGCTGTGAGGGTGCGCTCTGTCGGTTAGGCACCCCCATAGCTTGTCAACGGTCTCGAAATCGCCTGTCGCCATCGGCGGGCGATTTCACTTGGTACTCGGCAGGATTTAGATGTCTTGACCGACAGACAGATCTGGATCACAAGCATCCGTCTGAGTGCCGAATGACCTCTATAATTGAGCCGGATCCCCAGCAACTTCCCCTCGAAAGTGGGATCAAGCTAGCAAACTCGATCAGCGATAGAGAGAGGTAATTGATGAGTCAATCCCTCAGAAGACCGATTTCCGCCACGCCATTGAAGGTTCGTGACCCTGTGCCATCTGACATTGAAATTGCCCAGGAAGCTGAACTCAAGCCGATTCGTTCACTGGGCGAGGAACTGGGGCTTGAACCGCAGGAGCTCGAGCTCCACGGCGGCTACAAGGCCAAGGTGAGCCTGGATGTCCTGGATCGCTTAGAGTCTGAGCCGGATGGCAAGTACGTTCTGGTGACTGCAATAACCCCTACTCCGCTTGGCGAAGGGAAAACCACCACCACCGTAGGGATGTGCCAGGCTCTCGGTGCGCATTTAAACCAGCGTGTATTTACCTGCATCCGCCAACCCAGCCAGGGTCCCACTTTCGGGATCAAAGGTGGCGCGGCGGGTGGTGGCTACAGCCAGGTGATTCCGATGGAGGAGTTCAATCTCCATCTGACTGGCGACATCCACGCCATAACCGCAGCGAACAACTTATTGGCCGCCGCCATCGACACCCGTCGCTACCATGAAAGTCGTCAATCCGATGAGGCACTGACCAGGCGCTTGCTCCCGATCGGCTCTGACGGAGAACGGAGAATCGCGAATGCCTTTCGCGTTCGCGCTAAGCGGCTGGGGATTGACCTGAGTGATATCGATCAGCTGTCGGAAGAGGACCGGCGGCGCCTGGTGCGCATGGATATCGATCCAGACAGCATCACCTGGCGGCGCGTGCTGGACACAAACGATCGATTCTTACGTGCCATTACCGTCGGGCAGGGAGAGAACGAGAGCAGATACGAGAGACAGACCGGGTTTGACATCACGGTCGCCAGTGAGGTGATGGCCATCCTCGCGCTAACCGCTGACCTTGCCGACCTACGTCAGCGATTGGGCCGAATGGTGCCATGTGTGAGCACCTCCGGGGAAGCCATCACGGCGGAAGAGCTGGGGGTCGCAGGCGCACTGTCCGTGCTCATGAAGGACGCCATCAAGCCTACCCTGATGCAGACGCTCGAGGGCTCGCCTGTCTTCGTGCATGCAGGACCATTTGCCAATATTGCACACGGAAATAGCTCAATCATTGCCGATCGGATCGCTCTTAAATTGGCAGACTATGTGGTGACCGAGGCTGGATTTGGCGCCGATATCGGTATGGAGAAATTCTTCAACATCAAGTGCCGCTATTCAGGGCTGGTTCCGGACGTGGTCGTCTTGGTAGCCACCGTCAGGGCGCTCAAAATGCATGGAGGTGGGCCAAAAGTAACCGCCGGAGGTACGCTGGATCCGATCTACCAGGAAGAGAATCTCGAACTCGTGCGTGCCGGTACTGCGAATATGCAGCACCATATCAAGACTGCCCTGAAATTTGGGGTACCGGTAGTGGTCGCAATTAACGCATTCCACACCGACACCGACCAAGAGCATGAAATCGTTCGGGAAACGGCCTTGGCAGCAGGTGCAGATGAGGCGGTGGTCACAAAACACTGGGCTCAGGGCGGGGCAGGTTCCGTGGAGCTGGCAGAAGCTGTGCGTCGAACCGCAGAAAAGCCGGCAGCGTTCGATTTTCTATATCCACTGGAGGCCGGGATCCGAGAGAAGATCCAAACCATCTGCAAAGAAGTCTATGGAGCCGACGGAGTCGAGTTTTCTTCTTTGGCCGATGAGCAAATCGATCGATATGAAGGTCTAGGTCTTTCCAACCTCCCGATGTGCATGGCGAAGACCCATCTCAGCCTCAGTCATGATCCGAAAATGAAGGGGGTTCCGAAGGATTTTGTGGTGCCAATCCGTGAGGTTCGCGCTTCGGCAGGAGCTGGATTCCTCTATCCGCTCGTGGGCAAGATGATGACGATGCCTGGGCTGCCGACTAGACCTGCCTACTTCGACGTAGATCTCGATCTCGAGTCGGGCCGCGTTGTCGGTTTGTTCTGATCGGGGGATGCTTGCCTGCCTAGGGTTGAGGGATACGATTACGCTAGCGTTGATTGGGGAACTTATTCATGCGCATGTTGGTTGGTGAAAACGATCGCCCGCAAGTTGCTCCGTGGATACGATCGTGCGCATGTTGGCTGCGCGATCTATTCACGCTCCCCTCGGTATGAGGGCTCGGCTCGGTGAGATTTATTTTGACTCGGAGCTTCCTCCGTCAAGCATAGCCTGGAGCTCGATCCGCGCCTCGTGAGGCTCGATCTCTTCGGCGATAGCCCACTCCTCGACCAGGCTGTCGATGAATTGCTCGAGCGACCTTCGCTCGGTGTCACTCAATCGATTATCTGTATTTCTCGCTGACAGATCCCGTATAGCTCTGACCACCGAATTTAGAGAGCCGGTGCTCATAACCTCTTTGATCCGGCTCCTCCTCTGAGTGTGATCCGGATCCATTTCCTTGGGCGCCTTCTTGAGAAGCTTGATCGCCTTGCGGAACTGACGTTTGGTGGCCAGCCTTCTTACTCGGCTGCCTTCGGGCTCTTTTACTGGCAGCCAATAAGTCGAGTGCTCACCCTCCACCCTATAGAATTCAATCTTCTCGCCCTCAATGCGCTTCTTCTCGACTTTCTTGACCTGACCGATGCCATAGGAAGGATGGACAAGCCAGTCCCCTTTTGAGTAGGCCTCTCCACTTCCTGCCATCAATCCCTCCAACCAGTGCGCTACCTACATTATAAGCCGGGGGCTTCGGAATTACGCAAAAAGCGCCCTATTGGGCGATCTTTTTGGTAAATCGCAGGTCGTTCGTGGTGTCTCGGACCACGTTAAAGCCCTACGGCTCTTGCTCGCACACACCAAAGGTTGCGAGCCGAGCTGTAGTCTAGCCTATCCCCTATAGATCCGGTCGGAGGTTTGCTGCTCGCCGCAAATATCGGTGTGCCACTGCAGATTGTGGTTGCTCTGTCTCCCAGAGAACCCGCACCCGAATGCATTTATCCAAGGCACCATCGACTCGCATCTCTTGAACGCACATCAGACCGGCCTCCGTCCATCCCATGTCTCGGGCGGCTTCAGCAGGATAAGCCTGATCGAGATCAAAAGTAACGGAGAACGTCGCCGCAATCACTTGGCTGGCTTTCAAGCGGTTGGCCTCAACCAGGGCATTTAGCAGCTCAGTCGTGGCCTCAAGGATCGCCTCCTTGGAATTGCCGGAAACTGTCGTGGCGCCTCGAATCGCTCGAATGGGCATAGTACGCGGCATGGTACCACTGATTGATCTTGACTGTCTTTCGCGGGATGTGCTATGATCTCGCAAATGATTCCAGCATCCAAGCGAAGTTTCGGCTATTACTATTTTGGAGGGTTGAGCGCTCAGCCGCTGCTTCGGCTTGCATAGGTAGACACATTCGACCATTCAAGCACCGAGCAACGGCTCGGTGCTTTTTTGTTTTCTCGGAGCTAGAGGAGGACGAAGTGATCATTGTAATGAAACATGGCTCAACGGAAAAGCAGATCGAACAAGTGGTGGCTAAAGTCGAACGCCTCGGATACAAGACGCATTTGAGCATTGGGCAGGAGCGCACGATTGTTGGCGTGATTGGTGACGGCCGCCCAATCGATCCGGGCAATTTCGAACCGATTGAAGGGGTCGAAAAGGTGCTTCCAGTATTGAAACCCTTTAAGCTCGCATCCAGAGAGATGCACCCTCTGGATACGCTGGTAAATATCGATGGGTTGAGCGTCGGCGGAAATGAGATCGTGATCATGGCCGGACCCTGTTCGGTCGAAAATCGAGATCAGCTTCTGGAAACCGCCCATGCAGTAAGGGAGACCGGGGCCACGATCTTGCGGGGCGGCGCTTATAAACCGCGCACATCTCCATACAGCTTTCAGGGGTTGGGGGAGCCGGGATTGAAACTCCTGGCAGAGGCCAGGCTCCAGACTGGCCTGAAAGTTGTTACCGAGGCCATGTCGCCAGAACAAGTTCCGCTAGTTGCCGGGTATGCCGACATCATTCAAATTGGTGCTCGCAACATGCAGAATTACGAGCTGCTGCGCGCCGCGGGCAATTCTGGACGTCCTGTTCTGCTCAAGCGAGGGTTGATGGCAACAATCGAGGAATGGCTGATGTCAGCTGAATACTTGCTGTCGGTAGGGAATGAGCGCGTCATCCTGTGCGAGCGCGGTATCCGATCTCTGGAGAGCTACACGCGCAATACGACGGACATCAATGCTATCCCCGTAGTGAAGGAACTCTCGCACTTGCCTGTGATTTTGGATCCAAGTCACAGCACTGGAAAGTGGGAATATGTATCGCCTGTCGGCCGCGCCGGAGTCGCCGCTGGAGCTGATGGCCTAATTGTAGAGGTCCATCCAAGACCAGATGAGGCACTCTCTGACGGCGCGCAAAGCCTGCGGCCAGACCGCTTTGCCGATCTGGTTCAACAGGTCCGAGAAGTGGCCCGAGCTGTTGGCCGGAATTTGCTTGAGGTGGAATGGAGCTCGAAAACGCCCGCGTAACTATCGTCGGCCTCGGCCTCATGGGCGGATCGATGGCACTCCGCCTGCAGCCGCGCTGCATGAAGTTGGTGGGTGTCGAATCGGACCCGAAGACAGTCAAACTCGCCCGCCGAGCCGGGATCACGACCCAGGGGCTAAAGCCTGCGCTCGCCCATGTAAATGTGCTCATCCTTGCAACGCCTGTGAAGGAGAGCCTGAGACTTCTTGAGCAATTTCGTTCACATCCACCGAAGGTCGATCTATTGATGGATCTCGGATCGACAAAACGAAAGATTATCGAAGCAATGGAATCCCTCCCAGATCAAGTCGTCGCGGTAGCGGGTCATCCTCTTTGTGGCAAGGAGCGGGCGGGCTTCCAGGAGGCCGATGCCGGGATATTTGATGGAAGCCTGTTTCTGCTGACCCCATGCTCACGGACCACACCTGGCTCGCTGACGCTCGCGGAAGAGATTGTGAGCGCGCTAGGTGCCTCGGTTCGCCAGGTGGAAGCGACCCGGCACGATCAGCTGCTCGCTGCAGTTAGCCACCTACCATACCTTCTCGCCGCAGCACTCATGGGATCCACGGAGATCCTTGCTAGAGAAGATCCTGAACTCTGGGACTTGACCGCCTCGGGTTTCCTCAGCACATCCCGGCTGGCGGCCAGCGACCTCACCATGATGGTCGACATACTCACCACAAATCAGGATTTGGTGCTGGCCGCGTTATCGCGCGCGCAAGCTGAATTGGGGCAACTGCGCGAGTTGTTAGCTAATGGGGATGCCGGGCCGTTGCGCGAATATTTGGAGCCACTTCAGCAAAGGCGCACTTCACTGAATGGTCCACGAAGCGTTGCTAATGGAGCTTAGAGTCGCCGGGGGCGCTAAGAAGCTGATGGGAACGATTCAGGTTCCAGGTGATAAGTCGATTACTCACCGTGCCTTGCTTCTAGGAGCCATGGCTCGTGGTTCCACGCGCCTCCAGGGTGCACTGCGAGCAGGCGTGATTGATACCATGGCGGAGTGCCTTGAGGCACTCGGAGTTATGGTCGAGCCCTTGGAGGAAAACGAGACCCTGGTTCACGGGACCAAGTGGCTGTCCCCAGACCGGCCCCTGGTTTGCGGCAATTCCGGCACGACGATGCGCTTTCTACTTGGAGCCTTAGCCGGTTCGGAAGTCTCGGCTACCCTGACCGGCTCCCGCCGGCTTTCGCAACGGCCGATGGACCGAGTGGCAGAGCCACTTAGAAGGATGGGCGCGCAGATCGCCGGGCTTAACGGCAGCGACCAGCCGCCGCTGGAGGTCACAGGCTCGCGGTTGCACGGGATCGAGTATGAAACTCAGGTTGCGTCCGCCCAGGTGAAATCCGCCATCTTGCTAGCAGGATTGCATGCGGAGGGCCGTACACGGATACGAGAGCCAATCGCCTCTCGCGATCACTCCGAACGGCTACTTCGGCTTCTTGGCGTTTCGGTGACAAGCGCTAATGGCACGGTGACCCTCAACCCGATTCATACCCCAATCCCACCTTTCGAACTCGCCATCCCGGGAGATATCTCCGCAGCTGCCTTCCCCATTGCGGCCGCCCTGCTAACTCCCGGATCGGAGATCATGGTCCAGAACGTCGGCCTCAATGCTACCCGCACGGGGCTGTTGGATGCCTTGCTGCGGATGGAGGCGCAAATCGAAACGACCGATGCGTCGGATTCGGATACCGAGCCGGCCGGCCACTTGTTGGTAGCGGCCTCTGTCATGAGGGGGATCGAGATTCGAGCGGAGCGGGTAGTGTCGATGATTGATGAGATCCCTATTCTTGCTGTTATCGCGACCCAAGCCCACGGCGATACGCAGATCAGAGGCGCAGGTGAGTTGCGTTTGAAGGAATCCGACCGCTTATCCAGTATGACTGCTGAGCTAAGGAAGATGGGTGCGAAGATTGAGGAGCACCGGGACGGGCTCACCATCCAAGGACCGAGGCCGCTCACCGGAGCTCGAGTGAGCTCGCACGGAGATCACCGAGTCGCCATGGCCCTTGCAGTCGCCGGCATGCTGGCCTCTGGCGAAACCATCATATCGAGCGCAGAGGTGATCCAGGAGTCATACCCTGGCTTCATGGCGACCCTTCATTCGATCGGAGCAGATCTATGGTGCAGAAGCTTGTACTCTTAGGGTCTCCAGTCGCCCACTCAATTTCGCCCGCCATACAAAACGCGGCCTTCGCCTCAGCCGGCCTAGACTGGTCATTCGAGGCGATGGAGGTCGCTCCCGAAAAGCTTGCGGCGACGATCACTAGAATGCGCGCTGATGACTGGCTGGGCGCTAACATCACCATCCCATTCAAGGAGACTGTCGTACAGCTCCTCGATATGACTGACCCTACAGCAACGAAGACCTCGGCCGTCAACACGATCGTGAATAGGAGCGGTCGCTTAGTGGGACACAACACGGATTTGCCGGGCTTCATTCGTGACTTGCGCGCCCATTGGCGGATCCCGTCAACCGCACGATCTCTCATACTTGGGGCAGGCGGAGCCGCGAGGGCCGCGGCCTTCGGCCTGGCTCAGGAAGGAATTGAGCTGAGCTTCATCGCCAGGACCGTGGAGCGCGCCGAAAGATTGGCCAGTGACATCCGCCAGGCATACGCGGTGGAAGTGGCAATTCACCCTTGGGCGAGCGAATCTTTCCTGAACGCCGCGAGCCAATGCACGCTCATCGTCAATGCTACGCCGGTTGGCCTGGTGCCAGATACAAAGATTTCACCCTGGCCAGACGATGTATCCCTTCCACCTTCTGCGTTCGTTTATGACATGGTCTACTCGCCAAAGGAGACTAAACTCATTCGGCAAGCCCAGCGCGAGGGGCTCAAGGCCGTTTCCGGAACAGGCATGCTTCTGGAGCAAGCTGCGCTCTCGTATGAGCTCTGGACCGGCCTGCGCGCTCCGCGTTCAAACATGCGAGCCACCCTTGAAGATGCACTGGAACGAATCCCGCCCCGAGGGTCAACGGAAATTCAGGCCGAGGTGTTGGATGCTTAGATTTCTCACCGCTGGAGAGTCGCATGGACCTGAATTGCTCGCCATCCTGGAAGGAATACCAGCGGGGTTAACGCTCGAGAGGGCCGATCTCGTCCCTGACCTTGCCCGTCGCCAAAAGGGATTCGGAGTCGGGCCACGGATGAAATCGATCGAGCAGGACGAAGCCGAGATCGTCTCGGGTGTGTTGGCGGGCGTCACCATCGGAGCTCCGATCGGCCTGCGGATAATCAATCGTGATCACGCCAAGTGGAAGGGCCAGACGGTTCAGCCGATGTCTGTTCCGCGGCCTGGCCACGCGGATCTGACTGCCGCGCTTAAATATGGCTACAGCGATTTACGATTCAGTCTAGAGCGAGCCTCCGCACGTGAGACGGCAGCGCGTGTGGCGGTCGGTGCTGTTTGCCGCAAGCTGCTCAGCGAGTTCGGCATGGAGGTAGGCAGCTACGTGACGGAAATCGGCTCTGCTTCGGCGGATCTCGATGAAATGGCCTTCATCGATCGCTTCAATGCCGCTGAAGAAAGCGATGTGCGCTGCCCGTCCGAGGCCGGTTCCCGAGCGATGCATGACGAGATCGAGGCCGCGATGCAGGCCAAAGATACGCTCGGCGGAGTGTTTGAGGTAGTTGCACTGGATGTCCCTCCGGGACTCGGCAGCCATGTGCATTGGGATCGACGGCTGGGAGCGCGGGTGGCAGCCGCCATGATGAGCATCCATGCCATGAAGGGCGTCGAGATTGGACGGGGCTTCCAGAATGCTCGTATGCGAGGCACTCAAATTCACGATGAATTCGAAGTCTCCGACGGGCGAATTCGACGCCAGAGCAACCAAGCCGGCGGTCTTGAGGGCGGTATAACTACCGGCGACCCTCTCATCGTGCGCGTGGCGATGAAACCGATATCAACCACACTGACTCCGCGTGCCTCCGTGGATTTGGCCTCCGGGCAATCAGCGGAAACTCACTACGAGCGTTCTGATTTTTGTTCTGTCCCCCGCGCGGCAGTGGTGGGCGAGGCCATGCTTTGTGTCGTGCTGGCGGAGGCGCTGCTTCGGAAACTTGGCGGCGATACTCTTTCAGAAATGAAGCAGAGGTTCGATCAGCTACCGCTTGGACGCTTGGACGAATTCGCAATTGCTAATGAGCCAACCATCTTCTGGGACTAGCCGCGTAGCTGAAGGCCAGCTCCGCCTGCAGCCGCTGAACATTGTGCTTACAGGGCCTCCAGGCTCTGGCAAATCTGCCGTCGGGCGGCTGCTGGGAGAGCGCCTGGATCGTGAATTCGTGGACACCGACGCCATCGTGGAGCGGATGGCAGGAAAACCGATTCACCAAATCTTTGAAGAGGATGGTGAGCCCGCGTTTCGCCGAATGGAGACCGAGGCCTGCCGAGAAATCTCAGAACCGGCAGAGCGAGTGATAGCCTGCGGAGCTGGTGCAGTGATGGATGAAGGCAACCGGGTCTTGATGGAAGCTGGGGGCACGCTCGTTTGTCTCACAGGAGAACCGGAAGCGCTGCTGGCCAGGCTGGAGGGTGATGGAGCACGTCCACTTCTAGCAGGCGATAACCGGAGCGAGCGGCTACGAACCTTGTTGGAGACTCGTAAATGGACCTACGATTCTTTCTCGGTCCAGCTTGACACTACCGCACTTACGGCCGAGGAGGTCACGACGCAGATCGCAAACTACCCGTTTGCGAAGAGAACGGCTCGAATCAGAGCTCGCCATCCCCGACCTGGCTACGAGGTGTTGCTGGGTGAGGATTTGATCTCCAATCTGCCGAATCTTCTGGAGCAGGCCGAGCTCTCCCCACCCTATGTGATCGTCTCAGATTCGAACGTCGCCCCACTGTACGGGGAAGCCATGCGGAATTCAATGCAGTGCTCCCTAGTCACCGTGCCTGCGGGGGAAGAGACCAAATCTCAAGACGCACTCTCTGAACTGTACGCAGAATTCATAAGAGCCGGCATGGATCGCAGCGGCACGGTCATTGCCATGGGTGGTGGGGTCTTGCTTGATTTAGCGGGCTTTGCCGCGGCTACCTATATGCGCGGGATACGGTGGGCTGCATTGCCCACCACATTACTGGCCACCGTGGACGCCAGCCTTGGGGGAAAGGTGGGCATCAATCTCGAGGACGGCAAGAACCTGATTGGTGCATTCCACGCTCCTGGCTTGGTGTTGGCCGACCTAACGACGCTCACCACCCTGCCTGAAGAAGAAACTCGCACAGGGCTGGCAGAGCTGATCAAGGCAGCATTGATCGGTGACGAAGATCTATTTGAACGAATGGAATCGGGACCCGGCTGGATCAGTCGCAGCTGGATCCAACGTGCAATCGAAGTCAAGCTAGCGATCGTGGATGAAGATCCTTTTGAGCTCGGAAGGCGTGCGGCGCTCAACCTGGGTCACACCTTTGCCCACGCGCTTGAGGCGGCTAGCGGTTACAGTCTGCCGCACGGGCAGGCGGTCTCGATTGGTCTGGTAGGAGCGACGCGACTTGCATTTCGCATGCGCCTTTGTGAACCGGAATTTCCAACTCGCGTCGAGCATGTGCTGCTTCGCTTTGGTCTGCCCGTTAGATATGCGGTGTATGACGCTGAGCAGATTCTTGGCTCGATGAATAGGGATAAGAAGCGCATGGCAGGACGGCTCCAATTTGTCGTTCCACTGCGGCCTGGCCAGGTCGAGATCGGTATCGAGGCGCCGGAGGTGCTGATCCGTGAAGTCGTGGATGGATTGCGAGAAGCCACATGACCAGGATCCTGGTTCTGCACGGTCCCAACTTGAATTTGCTTGGCGAGCGTGAACCAGAAATCTATGGCGCCTTGACCCTAGCGGAGCTGAACGATCTCATTCAGACGGAAGGTAAGCGGCTCGGAGCGCAGATTACAGCTGTCCAATCTAATCATGAAGGGGTATTGATCGATGAGCTGCATTCCGCGCGTGAGTGGGCTGTCGGCGGAGTCATCAATCCGGGTGGTCTGTCGCACACTTCGGTCTCGCTTCGAGACGCCATCGCAGCCGTCGAGTATCCGGTGATCGAAGTACACCTATCGAACATCTACGCACGCGGCCATTTTCGTCGCCGGTCGGTTACTGCTGCGGCCTGTCGCGGAGTCATTACGGGCCTGGGTTGGCAGGGTTACCTGTTGGGTTTACAAGCGCTAGTCGATGGGTTTGAAGGTGGTGGCTAATAATCGCGTAGTTTTTGAAGGCGGTCGCCTGCAGCGTCCAGCGTGTCGAGATTCTTTGCAAAGTGGAATCGTATGAGGTGGTTTACAGGCTCACGAAAGAAGCTTGATCCCGGCACGGCTGCGACACCCACATCCTTTGCAAGCCAGTGACAGAACGCGGCGTCATCCTCATAACCGAACCCCGAGATATCAACTAGCACATAGTACGCACCTTGCGGCTCTTCGAATTGCAGTTCAGCCTGCCCGAGGTGGCCTAGAAACCGATCTCTGCGCTCAGCGTAGTCGGACTGTAGTTCTTCATAGTAGGTGGGGGGAAATCCTAGAGCCGTCACCGCCGCTTCCTGCAAGGGAGCCGGCGCCCCTACCGTCAGGAAATCGTGTACTTTGCGGGCTCCAGCAGTAACCGACTCAGGAGCGATCACATATCCGATCCGCCATCCGGTGATTGAATAGGTTTTAGAGAGCGAGCTGCAAGACAGAGTCCGTTCGAACATTCCTGGGAGACTCCCGATGTAGGTATGCCGAGCCGGGGGATATACGATGTGCTCATAGACCTCGTCTGTGATGACGAACGCGTCATGTTCCTGTGCGAGTTCGGCGATCAACTCCAACTCCTCCCGAGCAAACACCTTTCCGGTCGGGTTAGAAGGATTGCACAGAACCAGCGCCTTTACTCCGCTCTCGAATGCGGTGCGCAATTCGTCCGGGTCAAAATGAAAATCCGGCGGGCGTAGCGAGACATAAATCGGCTCCGCGCCGGATAGGATCGTGTCGGCGCCGTAGTTTTCGTAGAACGGTGAAAAGACGATGACCTTGTCACCCGGGTCGCAGACGGTCATCATGGCAACCATCATGGCTTCCGTGCTTCCACAGGTCACCGTCAGGTGCGCGTCCGGATCGATGTCGAGGCCCATAAACAACGATTGCTTCCTGGCGAGTGCATTGCGGAACCGGGGCGCTCCCCAGGTGACTGCGTATTGATGGTGGCCATCGCGGATGGCTTGGTGCGCGGCCTCCAACAACTCTGCGGGAGGGTCGAAATCGGGAAAGCCTTGCGAAAGATTAATAGCGCTATGATCATTCGCGACCCGCGTCATTTCGCGTATCACGGATTCAGTAAACTGGTCTAAATGCGCAGCGGTCCGAGGCATCGGATCTCAGTCTCTCTCGAGGTTTAATCGATGGCGGGGGTAAGTCCCAAGGATACGAAAACTTGTCGCCAGTGCCTCAAGTTCTTTCAGTGCTTCGGCCACTTTAGCTTGCCCCGGGACTCCTGTATGATCGAGATAGAACAGGTATTCCCACGGCTTGCCTACCAGCGGCCTCGACTCAATCTTTGTCAGATCGATTCCTCGGTTGGCGAACGGTGCGAGCGCCTCAAATAGTGCGCCGGGGCGATTCTCTAGCGCAAATACAATGGATGTCTTAGCGTCAGAGCCGGGCTCTCGGGTATCGCCTCCAAGACCCAAGAATCGAGTGAAATTCGCAGAGTCGTCCTCTATCCTTTCGGCGAGAATCTGCATCCCATAGACTTCCGCGGCACGCCTCGAGGCGATCACGGCCGTGTCCCGCCGACCGTCTTCGGCAACGATGCGGGCGCTCCCAGCGGTATCATGACTCGATACGACCTCAACATTCGAAAGCTGACTGATGTACCTTTCACACTGCGCCAATGCTTGTGGATGCGACATCACCTGTCGAAGATCAGTCAGCTCCACGCCAGGAAGCGCCAGAAGACAATGTCGAATTCGATGATGGTATTCGGCGGTGATGGGCAGCTCATGCCGAAGGAGAAGATCGTAGTTGCGGTGGATACTGCCGGCGAGCGAGTTTTCGATTGGGATCAGGCCCTGCTTAGCATCGCCCTCATCCACGGACCGAAAGACCGCCTCAAAGCTGCCGCAAGGCAACGTCTCGACCTTCTGCCCGAAGAACGCTAACGCCGCGGCCTCGCTGTAGGCGCCATGTTCTCCTTGAAACGCAATCATGGATCAAGCCTTGACGGGTTCTTCAACCTTCACTGGATCCAGCCACTCCGCTGAGCGTTCACCCGAACCTCGGACGACTTCAAAGAATGCCTGCTGCAGAGCTTGAGTCGCAGGACCCCTTCGGCCATTGCCAATCGGGCGAAAATCAAGCTCGCGAACCGGGGTCACTTCTGCCGCAGTTCCGCACACGAAAACCTCATCCGCAATGTAGATCTGATCCCGGGAAATTGGCTCTTCGATCACGGAGTAGCCGAGATCATTGGCGAGCGTAATGACCGAGTCACGTGTGACACCTTCGAGGATTGTTGCGCGCGGCGGTGTACAGATTACGCCGTCGCGCACCAGGAACAAGTTCTCTCCGGTGCACTCAGCAACGAATCCCTGCGGATCCAGCATTACCGCCTCGTCGAAGCCTGAACGCTTAGCCAGCGTCTTGGCCATGACCGAGTTGGCGTAATTGGCCGTGATCTTGGCCTTGGTCATAGAAACATTCGGGTGATGGCGAGTGAATGAAGACACCGTCATTTTGACTCCCTGCTCGAGTGCCTCCTCGCCGAGAAAGGTCCCCCACTCCCAAACTGCAATTCCTACAGAAGGGCGTTGCTCATCGAGATTCAGGCCCAGCGGTCCTTCCGCCATGAACATGAGTGGCCTGATGTAGCAGGCGCTCAAGCCATTGGCACGGATCGTTTCGTGGACCGCTTCGCGCAACGTTGGGAGGTCGTAGGTAAAATCTTTCACACCGAAAACGCGGATCGAATCGAGAAAGCGCTCCAGATGATCCGCAAGGCGGAAGACCGCCGGACCGTTCTCCGTCTCATAGCACCGAATGCCCTCGAAGACACCCAGGGCGTAATGTAGCGCTGGTGCCAGAAAGTGAATGGTCGCCTGTTCGTGTGGCACCAATTCACCGTCCATCCAGATGAATTCTGCCTTCTCTCCCATAAGGTCTCCTCCGTTTTCAGTTGCTCCAGTCACTCGGATCAATTTCCATAAGCTTTATACCTCGGGCGCGCCAATCAACTGTAGCTGTTTGATAACAGCTTCGCCCATTTCTTGAGTCGAGATCGAACCATCCGTTGCGATATCGGCCGTCCTCGAGCCGTCGGCAATAGCCCGCTCGACGGCCTGTTCAACCGCCATCGCTTCTGGCTCCAATCCCATAGAGTGGCGCAACAACATCGCCACGCTCAGGACTGTCCCCAACGGATTAGCGATTCCCTGGCCCGCAATGTCGGGGGCGGATCCATGGATCGGCTCATAGACGCCCAACGTAGCCTCTCCGACTGAGGCACTCGGCAGCATTCCAAGCGACCCGGCCAGTACGGAGGCCTCGTCGCTGAGGATGTCGCCGAACATGTTTTCTGTAACCACCACATCGAACTGACGTGGATCCGCGATGAGCCGCATTGCTGCTGCATCGACTAGCTGATGCTCCAGGCGAACCTGTGGGAATGAATCCGCCTGTTCCTGCGTGACCTGGCGCCACAAGCGTGAGGACTCGAGTACATTGGCTTTATCCACGGATGTCAGGATCCCGCGCCGCCGCTCTGCCAGCTGGAACGCTAATCGGACCACACGACAGATTTCGTCATCGCTGTATTCCAGGGTGTCCACCGCTCTCCGGCGCCCGTCAATCTGCTCAACCAGACGTGGCTCGCCGAAGTACAACCCTCCTGTCAGCTCGCGCACGATAAGGATATCGACATCCTGCACAAGTTCCGGCCGCAACGGAGAGGCATCCACGAGTTCTGGTATCAAGCGAACCGGGCGCAGGTTGGCGAAGAGTTCTAGTCCTTGTCGCAGACCAAGCAATCCTTGCTCGGGCCGGACATTGGCTTGCGGGTCATCCCATTTCGGACCGCCGACCGCACCCAGCAGAATAGCCGCAGCGGACCGACAGGCCTCAAGCGTTGAGTTTGGGAGCGGCTCACCCACCTCATCGATTGCTACTCCTCCGATCGGCCGCTCCTCAAACTCAAAACGGTGGCCATAGGAAACGGCCACCGCCTCCAATACCTTGCGACCTTCTTTAACGACTTCCGGACCGACTCCATCACCCGGGAGCAGAACGATTTTGGCTTCCATCAATTCAGTTGGCCAGAGACAAACCGTAGTCGATGCTATCGACCAGCGCTTGCCATGAGGCCTCGATGATGTTCGTTGAAGCACCCACCGTGCTCCATTCCTGGCTTCCATTTCGGCTATCGATGAGCACCCGAGTGGTGGCAGCGGTGCCTTCCTGGCCATCCACGATCCGTACCTTGTAGTCGACGAGTTGAAACGAATTCAGTGCAGGGTAGATAGGAGTGAGTGCCTTGCGCAGAGCCGCATCGAGAGCGTTCACAGGGCCATTTCCTTCGGCTGCGGTGTGAACCACCTCTCCATCTACATCCACCTTCACCGTTGCCTCCGCGAACGTGCCCCGGCCGGTCCGATTTTCGACCACTACTGCGTAGTCGATCAGCTCAAACGGGGCGACGTATTCGTCAGATTGGCGTTTCAGGAGCATGGCGACGGAAGCCTCTGCAGCCTCAAATGAGAAACCCTGAGACTCTAGTTCCTTCAACCGATTGAGCACTGCTGGCATGTCTACGCTTTCGTCCAGTTGTAGACCGAGCTCTTCCACTTTGCTCAATAGATTGCCTCGCCCGGAGAGCTCGCTAACGACCACCCTCATCTTATTTCCCACTTCGGTCGGGTCGATGTGCTGATAAGAATCCGCGTTCCGTCGCATGGCGGCTACATGGATGCCACCCTTGTGGGCGAATGCGCTCGCTCCCACATACGCCATATGCTCGTCCTGCGGCAGGTTGGCCACATCTGACACGAACCGTGAGACCTCCGATAGTTCGCTAAGCCTCCCCTCAGGCAAACAGCTTAGGCCCATCTTGAGTTCCAGGTCAGGAATAATGGCGCACAGATTCGCATTTCCGCAACGCTCTCCATAGCCGTTGATCGTGCCCTGGACATGAATCGCTCCCGCTTGCACTGCCACCAAGCTGTTTGCCACCGCGCACTCTGAGTCATTGTGGGTGTGGATTCCCACTGGGTATGCGAGTTCTTCGACGACCTGGCGAATGATCCGCTTCAGCTCCCATGGCATAGTTCCACCGTTGGTGTCACAAAGCACAACGATCTCGGCACCTCCAGCCACGGCCGCTTTGAGAGTCTCGACCGCATAAGATGGATCGTCCTTATAGCCGTCGAAGAAGTGCTCCGCGTCGTAGATGACGCGTCGGTCATTCGATCTCAAGAAAGCCAGGCTCTCCGTGATCATCAACAAATTCTGATCCTGGGTGGTATTCAACACCTCAGAAACGTGCAAATTCGATGATTTACCTACGACGGTGCAGACGGGAGTTTCGGCGTCCAGCAAGGCTTTCAAATTTGGGTCTTCTTCCGGGATGTTGCCAGCCCGCCTGGTAGAGCCGAATGCAGCAATCAGGGCGGTCTCCCAATTCATCTCCTTGGCACGCTCGAAAAACTCGGCGTCCTTCGGATTCGATCCCGGCCAACCTCCCTCAACAAAGGCCACCCCCAGCCGATCCAACCGAGTTGCGATGCGCAGCTTATCATCGCAGGATAACGAGATCCCTTCCCGCTGTGTACCGTCTCTGAGCGTGGTGTCGTAGATTTGGATCATTACAGGATCAGCCATGCTCAGCCTCGAAGGCTACGATTTCCTCTTCCATAGAGAGTAGATATCCCAATTGATCGACACCTTCCAATAGACTCAGCTTAGCGAACGGATCGATCGCAAAACTCGCTGCATGTCCGTTTCCGAATGAAACCGTCTGCGAGACCAGATCGATGGTTACTTCTGCAAGCGGATCCCGCTCCACCATACCGAGCAGCTCACCATGGGCGTCGGTGTCAACAGCAACGGGAAGCAACCCATTCTTGAGAGCATTGTTGCGGAAGATGTCTGCATAGGAGATCGAGATCACAGCCCGCACACCCCAATCCAGGAGTGCCCATGGCGCATGTTCGCGGGAGGAACCACACCCGAAATTGCTGCCCGCAAGCAGGATTTGGGCGCCCTGAACCTCTGGGCGATTGAGCACGAACTCGGGATTAGGTGAGCCATCCGGCAGTTTCCGCCAATCTTCGAAGAGGTGCTCTCCGAGTCCCTCCTTATCGGTGACTTTCAGAAAGCGCGCCGGGATGATCTGATCGGTATCGATGTCCCTTTCCACAAGCGGGACTATGTGCGATGTAAGCTGGTTGAATTTCTCCATGGATTGCTCGTGTGTTCCGACTAGATTAGCGTTCGTGGGTCGGTGATTTCTCCTGTTATGGCCGATGCAGCTGCCGTGAGAGGCGAGGCTAGGAAAGACCGACCGCCTTTACCCTGTCGACCCTCGTAATTGCGATTGCTCGTGCTCACCCCGTATTGCCCCGCTTCAAGCTCGTCACCATTCATGGCCAGGCACATGGAGCAACCTGACTCGCGCCATTCGGCCCCTGCGGCCCCAAAGACCTCATGAAGACCCTCGGCCTCTGCCTGGCGCTTCACGGATTGCGAGCCCGGTACCACGAGCATCCGGATCCCATCCGCGACCTTGCGGCCGTTTAGCAGATTAGCCGCCATTCGAAGATCCGTGATTCGGGAGTTGGTACATGAGCCGATGAACACCACGTCAATCTCATGGCCCAGCAACGATTGCCCGGGCTCTAAATCCATATAGCTAAGGGCTTTTTGAACCGATTGACGTTGATGGACATCTGAGAACTGGTCTAGCATAGGGATGCGCTCGGTCAAAGGCATACCCATCGAGGGGTTTGTGCCATAGGTGATCATCGGTTCCAATTCCCCAGCGTCGAGGGTGACCGTTCGATCGAAGGTAGCCTCTTCATCTGTGGCGAGCTGGCGCCATTTGTCTACGGCTGCATCCCAGGCGTGTCCGTTTGGAGCGTACTCGCGCCCGGCCAGGTACTCGAACGTGGTGTCGTCGGGCGCCACCATCCCGGCACGCGCCCCTGCCTCGATCGACATGTTACAGACCGTCATGCGCTGTTCCATGTCAAGGGTACGAATTGCGGGCCCCGTGTATTCGAAAACGTGACCAATCCCACCGTCCACGCCGACCCTAGCCATGACCGCCAAAATGATGTCCTTGGCGGCTACTCCCGGACCCAGCCTTCCATCAACGCGCACCTCGAAAGAATCCGGCTGTGTCTGCAGCAAGCACTGTGTAGCCAACACGTGTTCGACTTCGCTGGTACCGATCCCGAAGGCCAACGCGCCAAAAGCGCCATGGGTGGATGTGTGGCTGTCTCCACAGACGATCGCCATGCCGGGTTGCGTTAAGCCCAGCTCCGCTCCAATCACATGCACGATGCCTCGGCGGTCGGAATCCAGATCGAACAGCGTGATGCCGAATTCCTCGCAATTCGTCCCGAGCTGTCTGACTTGAGCGGCAGCCATCTGATCCACCAATTTCAGGTCGAGCGATAGCGTCGGAGTCGAGTGGTCCATCGTTGCGAAGGTCTTGTCGGGCCTACGCACCTGCCGGCCGGCCTGCCTCAACCCAGCAAATGCTTGCGGGGAAGTGACCTCGTGAATTAGGTGCAGGTCGATGTACAGAACGGCTGGACTGTCCGGTTCATCCGCCACGACATGGTTGTCCCAGATTTTCGAGAGCATTGTGCGCGGTGAATTGCTGGAATGACTCATGTCTGTCTAGCAGTCTTTCTGGTGCGAGTAATCGCGAACGTGCTGTTTGTGACTACTTGGATGCCTCTGCAGGAAGCGAAGGTTCGACACTTGTGGATGCGCCTACCTGCGCTGCAGTAGCCACTTCGCCGAGATGTTCTTCCTCAGCCAGCAATTTATTCAGCGCTGATAGGTAGGCCTTAACGCTGGCAACAATGATGTCCGTGTCGGCTCCGTACCCGCCATAGGTCCGGAGCTGGGATGTTTCGCGCTGAGCATTCGGCGCGGTGGGCGCGTCCTCTCCTTGGATTCGCACGGTTACCTCGCCTTGCGCATCGATGCCTTCTGTGACCGCATGCACGGAAAATTCCAGCAAAACGTTTGGCGTTCCGACGATTTCATCGATCGCCTTATAGGCCGCGTCCACCGGGCCGGTCCCAATGGCAGCCTGAACATGCTGCGTGTCCTCGGGTCCGGATAGTCTCACGGTAGCTGTGGGCATACCCATCGTTCCGCAAGCGACCTGGAGCCCATCCAAAGCGTAAACCTCCGGAGGTTGGTAGAGCTCGTCTGCAAGCAGCGCTTGAAGGTCGGCATCAGTGATGACCTTCTTTTTGTCCGCCAATAACTTGAAGCGCCGGAATGCACGTGCAAGCTCGTCGTCACCAAGTTCGTAGCCCAGCTCCTTGAGCCTCACCTTGAAGGCGTGACGCCCCGAGTGTTTGCCGAGCACCAGTTTGCTCTGGGTTAGCCCCACGGTCTCTGGCCGCATGATCTCGTATGTGAGTTCATGTTTCAGCATCCCGTCCTGGTGTATTCCAGCTTCATGGGCAAAGGCGTTGGCTCCGACGACGGCCTTGTTGGGTGGGACCAGGATGCCTGTGTAGTTACTCACCAGTTTGCTGACTCGACTGATTTGAGTCGTATCAATATTGGTCGATAGGGAGTAAACCGGCCGCCGCGTGTGCAGGGCCATCACCACTTCCTCTAGTGATGTGTTTCCTGCTCGTTCGCCGATTCCGTTAATCGTTACTTCCGCTTGCCGTGCACCGGCCTGGATTCCGGCCAAAGTATTGGCTGTCGCCAATCCCAGATCGTCGTGGCAATGAACGGAAAGGATCACATCTTCAACGCCGGGTACATGCTCGAAGATACCCGCGATCAGGTCTCCGAACTCCGTAGGGTTCCTGTAGCCCACCGTATCCGGGATATTAAGCGTCGTCGCCCCGGCTTTGATGGCCTCCTCTAACACCACGTACAGAAATTCAGGGTCGCTTCGGCCTGCATCTTCCGGGCTAAACTCGATGTCATCACAGAGCGAACGGGCGTACTGGACCATCTCGATCACTCGCTCGATTACCTCTTCCGGATCCATGCGTAGTTTGTGCTTCATGTGGATTTCGGAGGTGGCCAGGAAAGTATGAATTCGCGGCCGAGTTGCAGGCTCGACCGCCTTCCATG
The DNA here is from genome assembly GCA_046759305.1 of Anaerolineales bacterium. Lineage (GTDB taxonomy): Bacteria > Chloroflexota > Anaerolineae > Anaerolineales > E44-bin32 > JADFRG01. Next base: position 6,234 of record JBHIBY010000033.1, on the reverse strand, counting down.
CTGCGTCGATGTCAACTATATGGGCGCGGGCCAGACCACAGATGATGGGTGGCTTCTCCTGTTGGCCCACCTCCTCCGCGATGCGGCGCACGGCATTGAGATCGTCGGGCGAGGCAGCCGGAAATCCGGCCTCGATAATGTCCACGCCTAACCGAGAAAGTGCGCGAGCCACCTCCAGCTTCTCGCTGGATGTCATAGTTGCTCCGGGTGATTGCTCGCCATCGCGCAGCGTTGTGTCGAAAATTCGAATGTTATCCATTCCGCAGCTACCCTTCCCTCAATCCCCGGGTTTCACCGTCACTGGATTGAGAAACGGCATCATCTGACGCAATTCGGCCCCGACCTCTTCGATCGGTTGGTTTTGCTCCTTCTCCCGCTGCTCATTGAACCAGGGCCGGCCTCGGTCATTTTCGGCGATCCATTTGTTTGCATAGGTACCGTCCTGAATCTCGCTCAGCATCTGCTTCATCTCGCCCAGCGTATCTTCCGTGACCACGCGCGGGCCTCCGGTGTAATCTCCGTGCTCGGCAGTTTCGCTAACGGAGTACCTCATGTAGTTCAAGCCTCCGCGGTACATGAGGTCTACGATCAATTTGAGCTCGTGCAGGCACTCGAAATAAGCCACTTCGGGCTGATAGCCGGCTTTGACCAGCACTTCAAATCCAGCCTTGACCAGCGCGCTCACGCCGCCACAAAGCACCGCCTGTTCTCCGAACAGATCGGTCTCCGTCTCTTCGGCGAACGTGGTTTCAATGACCCCAGCACGCGTAGTGCCAAGACCTTTTGCGTAGGAGAGCGCCAGCGCTTTGGCGCCTCCGCTCGCGTCCTGGTGAACGGCCAGCAGTGCCGGAGTGCCCTCTCCATCAAGGAAAGTCTCACGCACTCGGTGGCCGGGAGCCTTCGGCGCCACCATACTCACGTCCACGTCCTCCGGTGGCTCGATCGTGCCAAAGCGGATATTGAAGCCGTGGCTGAACATCAAAGTCTTCGAGAGACCCAGATTGGGTGCAATGTGCTGCTTAAATAGCTCGGGCTGCGAAGTATCGGGAGCCAGCATCATGATCACGTCGGCCCACGCCGCGACCGCGGGCGCTGTATTCACGGTCAGTCCCTCCACCTCGGCCGCAGCACGGCTTTTGCTCTCCGGACGCAGTCCGACCTGAACTTCGACTCCACTGTCACGCAGATTCAGCGCGTGCGCGTGTCCCTGCGAGCCATAGCCGATGACGGCCACCTTCTTTGCCTGGATCAGGTTCAGATCAGCGTCTTGATCGTAGTAGATGGTTGCCATAGATAGGCGTTCTCCTTCTATAGAATGCAATTGATCGCTCAGCTGGCGGTGCCGTTGGGCACTCGAGCAGAGACAAATTCGGGATTCACGCTCGGAACCTCCGAACCTCTCGCCATCGCCACTCGTCCGGTGCGAACCATTTCGAGGATACCGAACGGACGCAGCACCTCACAGAGGCTTTCGATCTTCTCTTCGGTGCCGGTGATTTCCACGATGAGTGCCTCTGGGGTCACGTCGACCGCCCGAGCCCTGAACACTTCGCACATCTGCAGTACCTGAGCCCGCACAGAAGAGTCGGCCTTCACTTTGATCAATGCCAGATCCCGCATGACAGAGGGAGTATGCGTGACGTTTTCAACACGCAGCACATTTACCAGCTTGTAAAGGTTCGCCTCTACGCGCCGCGCTACGACCTCGTCTGCTTGCATTGCGATGGTCATGCGAGAAATGCCGGGCTGGTCCGTAGGACCAACCGTTAATGATTCGATATTAAATGCGCGGCGGCGGAAGAGGGAAGCCACACGATTCAAGACTCCAGGCTTGTCCTCGACATATACAACGAATACATGGGTACCGTCACGCAATGGATTCTTGCCGTTGTCGCTCATTGAGCACTTCCTCGAACTTCGTCTGCTGCAGCTTCGACGATGGGGTTTGGCCGCCGAATCATGGCGTGCAAATCCGCCCCAGCCGGAACCATCGGGTAGACAATGTCCTCCTGTTTGACGCGAAAATCGATTAGCGCCGTCCCGGGTTCTTGCTGGGCCCAGCGCACGGCGTCCTCCACCTGGCCCCGCTCCTCAACGCGCAGCCCGGCCAAGCCGTGAGCCTCCGCCAGTTTCACGAAGTCGGGGTTGTGCATGGGCGTGGCGGTGTAGCGACGTTCGAAGAAGAATTCCTGCCATTGGCGGACCATGCCCAAGTAGCCGTTGTTGATGATCGCAACGTTGATCTTGAGTCCCTCCTGGGAACAAGTTGACAGCTCGGCCTGGGTCATTTGGAAGCCTCCATCGCCCACGATAGCCCAGATTTCTTCGTCGGGCTTTGCGAAACGGACCCCCATGGCCGCCGGCAGGCCAAAGCCCATGGTGCCCAGCCCTCCGGAGGTGATCAGAGTGAATGGCTCTTCGTGCTTGTAGTATTGGGCTTCCCACATCTGGTGCTGGCCAACGTCGGTGACGACAATTGGCTTGCCGCCGGTAAACCTCCATAGATCGTTGATGACGTGCGCCGCATAGAGAGCTCCATCGTCCGGTAGGCTTTGAATGTCGCGCGCGGCTGAGTCCCCCTTGAGCTCATCGATATGGTCTAGCCATGGTGTGTGTTTCCTACTAGACAGGCGAGGCAGTAGGGTCTCCAGAGTCTCTCGCAGGTCGCCAACGATGCCCACATTGACCTGCACGACCTTATTGATCTCACTGGGATCGATCTCAATATGGATCTTCTTAGCGTTCACCGCGTAGGTCTTCAGGTTTCCTGTCACCCGATCATCGAAGCGCATGCCAAAGGCCAATAGCAGATCCGCCTCTTGAATCGCGGTATTTACGCAGGCTGCGCCATGCATCCCCATCATGCCCAGATTGAGCGGGTGGCTGGCCGGCAAGCCGCCGAGACCAAGTAGCGTCATCGCCACCGGGATCTGGGTTTTCTCGACGAATTCAAGTAGCACCTGCGTTGCTCCTGACATCATGACGCCATGCCCAGCCAGGATGAGCGGTCGCTCCGCCGCTTCGATCAATTCCAGCGCTTGTTCGAACTCTTCGGGAAGCGCCCGTAAATCAGGTCGATACCCTGGCAGCCGCGCAGGTGTCTCTGGCGGAACATAGTCCATCGATCCGGTCTGTGCGTCTTTGCTGATATCGACCAGCACCGGACCGGGTCGACCCGATCGGGCCACATAGAACGCTTCTCGCATTGTGGGTCCGATGTCCTCCACGTCTGTAACGAGATAATTGTGCTTCGTCACCGGTAGCGTCACTCCCGTCACGTCCGTCTCCTGAAAGGCATCGCTGCCGATCGCTGCCGAGGGGACTTGACCCGTGATACATACCATTGGAGAAGAGTCCATCATTGCGGTGGCGATTCCAGTAACCAGATTGGTTGCGCCGGGACCTGATGTCGCCATAGCAACTCCAACTCGGCCGGAGGCGCGGGCATATCCATCTGCCATATGTGCCGCGCCTTGCTCGTGCCGCACCAAAACGTGCCGCACTGGGTAATCAAGCATGGCATCGTAGGTTGGCAGGATCGCGCCGCCGGGGAAGCCGAAGACAACCTCGACCCCTTCTTGCGATAGCACCTCCCAGATAATTTGCGCTCCCGTTCTCTCCATGATCTTCTCCTCGGGTAATGCTTTTACTAGCGATAATTCCTTTGCTTGCTGGACGGGCTAGGCGCAGACCGCCCCTTGGGAAGCCGATGAAACCAGCTTGGCGTATTTGGCCATCACACCCGTCGTGTAGCGAGGCTCGGGCGGCTTCCAGCCAGTGAGACGCGCCTGTAGATCCTCCTCCGATAATTCAACGTCGATTCGACGACCCTCAACGTCGATGACGATCTCATCCCCGTCTTGCAGTGCGGCGATCGGGCCGCCTCTTGCGGCTTCCGGAGCGACGTGCCCCGCCATGAGGCCATGCGTCGCGCCTGAGAAGCGACCGTCTGTCAGCAGTGCCACGGTATCGCCCAGCCCTGCGCCCACGATGGCCGCTGTAACACCCAGCATCTCCCGCATGCCTGGGCCGCCTACCGGTCCCTCATATCGAATGACTACGACATCGCCCTTCTTCACAACTCCGGATTGGACTGCATCAAAAGCCGATTCTTCTGAGTCGAAAACCCGGGCCGGGCCTCTGTGATAAGTCATGTTGTGGCCAGCGATCTTGACAACGCAGCCCTCCGAAGCCAGGTTTCCTCTCAAAATCACTAATCCTCCAGTAGGGCTAATCGGATCGCTTAGCGACCGTACAACTTCCTGTCCTGCTGTCTCCTGTGCTGCTTTGGCCTCTTCCCCGATCGTCCTTCCCGTCACCGTGATCGCGTCAGTGTGAAGAAGTCCTGCCTCTACCAAACGATTCGCTACAAGCTGCCAGCCTCCAGCCTCAAATACGTCCGTTGCGACAAACTGGCCGCTGGGTTTCAGGTCGGCTAGAAGAGGTGTGAGTGCACTAATACGATCGAAATCCTCTATCTCAAGCTCCACTCCAGCCTCGTTAGCAATGGCCAGGAGATGCAAGACTGCGTTGGTGGATCCACCAGTCGCCGCTACGGAGGCGATCGCGTTTTCCAGCGCTTCCTGTGTAACGATTTGGCGCGGGCGGAGATCGCCTTCCAATAGATCCATCACCATTTCCCCCGCAGCTACAGCAACCTCGTCCTTTTGCTCACGCGTGGCAGGCACGCTCCCGCTCCCCATGGCAGATATCCCGAGGAACTCGCAAACGGTGGCCATCGTGTTGGCAGTGAATTGGCCGCCGCAAGCTCCTGCGCCGGGACAAGCAACGTCCTCGAGCGCTTTGAGCTCAGCATCTGACATAGCACCGACAGCATGAGCGCCCACCGCTTCGAAGACATCTTGTATCGTGACGTCTCTCCCTTCGTATCTCCCAGGCTCAATCGATCCTCCATACAGCATGAGACCTGGAAGGTCGAGACGAGTTAATGCCATGACGGTACCTGGGATGGTCTTGTCGCAGCCGGAGATGGCGACCAGCGCGTCAAACATGTTACCTCTAGCGACAAGCTCGATCGAGTCGGCGATGACCTCTCGGCTGACCAGCGAGGCCTTCATCCCTTCCGCCCCCATGGTTATGCCGTCTGATATCGAGACGGTATTGAATTCCATGGGGGTTCCTCCGGCAGCTCGGATGCCTTCTTTGACCTTCGTCGCGAGCCGCCGCAAGTGGAAATTACAGGGTCCGATCTCAATCCACGTATTGGCTACTCCCACGATCGGCCGGTGCAGATCATCATCACTAAAGCCCACGGCTTTGAGCATGGCCCGAGCCGGCGCGCGGCTAGGTCCTTCTGTGATTGCGCGGCTTTGGTGTCGTAGATCTCTCGCCACTAGGATTCGCGCTCCGAACCCGAGGGGCAAAGCATCCTAGCCGTTGTAGCTCTCCATCAAAGCATCGCTCACTCCGTGCTCCTCCTCTCTCGAGGGATCATGAGCTTTCCGCTTAGCAGCTTCCTCCGCCTCGGTTTCGAGGACTGGGGGGGATGGGGAAGGAGCCCCTTCCTCGCTATGTGGCGTGCGCTTCGGGGCATTCGATTCGAGCCCGTTGCTTGGATTTGCTTGACGTTTAGCCATCTGCTCACTCCTTTTGCGGCTAGATACAAAAAAAAGCACCTCCCGATTGGGAGGCGCTGGTGTTGTTCAATACTTTGTGATTACTCCACTACACCTCCACAACCGGATTCAGCCTGCCGCCCTCGATAAGGACGATAAGCTCTAGAAGAATGACGAGCGAAATAATCAGGTAGCTAGCGGTGAACATAGATCTTAGCCTATCAGGCCTGAGTACTTGGCGTCAACATTATCACGGTTTACACAGAAGTCAAGCATTAAGATAAGTACCTCCGCGTCTCCCTGAAGAAGCCTAGCTGGTGTCAGCTCTCCGGATGCGGCTCATCCACTCTGCTCCGGGTCACTCATCATGAGCAGCTTCATAGCGGTCATTTCTTCGATCGCATAACGCAAGCCTTCACGGCCCTCACCAGACATCTTAGCGCCGCCATAAGGCATGTGATCAACCCTAAAGGTCGAAACCTCATTGACCATCAGCCCTCCGACCTCGATTTCGTCGAATGCCCTGCGGATCAGCTTGGCATCGCGCGTAAACAACCCAGCTTGCAAGCCGAAGTCGCTTTTATCAACAGCTTCGATCGCCTCTGAACGTAAATACCGCCCGATCCACCTCTGCCCGCGCAGTTCGGATCGGCTTGCC